>NZ_JBQKGN010000003.1:0-153761 GCF_052118785.1 Collinsella sp. LCP21S3_A9
GTCCTGCTCCTTCGGAGCCGCGGACAAGGCGCCGCACTGGTCTGCGGAGTGTTCTGAAAGCTGAGCCCGGCCCCCGCCGGACAGTTCCACCGCTACTCGCAGAGCAGCTTGGCGATCTGGACGGCGTTGGTTGCCGCGCCCTTACGGATTTGGTCGCCACAGCACCAGAAGGTGATGCCACGCGCGGCCTCGGGGTTCGAGATGTCGCGGCGCACGCGACCGACCCAAATCAGGTCCTGGTCGGAGGTGTCCATCGGCATGGGGAATCGGTCGTGCGCATCCTCGGCACCCAGGTCGTCGACCAGCTTGACACCCGGGGCAGAAGCCAGCGCAGCACGGGCTTCCTCGACCGTAATGTCGCGCTCAAACTCGAGCGTAATGCTCTCGGAGTGCGAGCGCAGCACAGGCACGCGCACACAAGTGCAGTTCACGCGCAGCTCGGGCAGGTGCATAATCTTGCGACCCTCGTTTTGCAACTTCATCTCCTCGGAGGTAAAGCCCTCCTCCTTGACGCCGCCAATCTGCGGAATCAGGTTGCTCGCCAACTGGGCGGCAAATGCGCGCGGCTCGGGAATCTCCTCGCCACGACCCAGGGCGGCCAGCTGGGCCTCGAGCTCGGCCATACCGGGAGCACCAGCGCCCGAAGCCGCCTGGTACGTCGAGACGATCATGCGCTTCACGCCGGCGAGCTTGTGCAGCGGCCAGGTGGGAACCAGGCCGATGATAGTTGCACAGTTAGGGTTAGCGATAAGGCCGTGATGCCACTTGATGTCGTCGGCATTGATCTCGGGCACGACGAGCGGCACCTCGGGATCCATACGGAAGGCGTGGCTGTTGTCGACCACGACGGCGCCACGCTTGACGGCCTCGGGCAGCAGCTCCTTGGCGATATCGTCGCCGGCAGCGCCGAGTACGATGTCGCAGCCCTCAAAGGCCTCGGGGCAAGCCTCCTCAATAACAACCTGCTCGCCGCGGAACTCAACGGTCTTGCCCGCAGAGCGCGCGCTCGCCAGCAGCTTGAGCTTGCCAACCGGAAACTCCTGCTCGTTGAGGCACTCGAGCATCTGGGTGCCCACGGCCCCCGTCGCGCCCAAAATAGCAACCGTGTACTGTTTCATGCTTCCCCCTTTAAAGGTTGTGGCTTTTGCCCGCACGCCGAGCAGGCAGGATATTCTTGCCCAGTGTATACAAGAACGGGGCGGACACGAAACCCACCCCGTCGAAACGAAACCGAAACGAAACGCCCCGCGCTAGATTTTTTGGAACATGCCTCAAAAACCCACTCATGCGCCAAAAGGTAGATTTCTAGACATATCCCAAAAATCTACCGGGATGGTCGCTATTTGTGGAGGGCAGCCAGGGCGGGTTCAATCGGTGCAGGAGCCTCCAGATCGGAGACCTTCACAATGCCGTTCTCGTCGGAGAAGGCACGGTAAATGGTCTGAATCGCCAGGTCGAAGTCCTTATCCTCGACACCGATAATGATGTTGATCTCGTCGCAGCTCTGCGAAATCATGCGCACGCTCACGCCAGCCTGGCCGAGCATGCCAAACAGGTGGCCAGAAATACCTGCGCGGCCGCGCAGGTTACGGCCGACGGTCGCGATGAGCGCCAGGCCCTCGACAACCTCAATCTCGAGCGGCTCAACCTCCTGCTGGATGTCGCCCACGAGCGAGTACAGCGAATCGTGCACATCCTGCTCCTGCACCACGGCGCCAAAGCGGTCGACGCCGGTGGGCATGTGCTCGACGGAAACGTCATAGCGCTCGAAGACCGAAAGTGCACGGCGCATAAAGCCGACGCGGGGCTTGGTGCGATCGCGGGCTACGTTGATGGCGACAAAACCGCGCTTGCCGGTCACGCCGGTAATGATGGGCTCCGCCTCGCCCTCATCAGCCGTCTCGCTAATGATGGTGCCGGGGTCCTGCGGCGCATTGGTGTTCTTGATGACCAGCGGAATACCCGCCTCGCGCACGGGGAACACGGCCTCCTCGTGCAGGACGCTTGCGCCCATGTACGAAAGCTCGCGCAGCTCCTCGTAGGTAACGCGCGCAATGGGCTGAGCCTCGGGAACAATACGCGGATCGGCAGAGTAGAAGCCCGAAACGTCGGTCCAGTTCTCGTAAAGGTCGGCGTCCAGACACTTGGCCAGGATCGAGCCCGAGATATCGCCGCCGCCACGATCGAGCAGCTTAATCTGGCCCTCACGCGTCGCGCCGTAGAAACCGGGCATAACAAAGCCGCCCTGCTGACCGTACTCCTGCACCAGCTCGGAGGTGCGGTTCATGCTGAGCGTACCGTCGTGATGGAACGCCACAACCGTCGCGGCGTCCAGGAACGGCAGGCCCAGGTACTCGGCCATCAGGCGAGCGGTGAAGTACTCGCCGCGGCTCACAAGCTCCTCGGTGGAGTAGCCGCCCGAGCGGGCGCGCTCGGCAAAGGCCGCGAACTCCTCACGGATGGGATAGGTGAGCTCCAGCTCGTCAGCGATATCAAAATAGCGCTGGCCAATGTCCTCGAGCAGCTCCTCACACGACACGTGATACTTAACGTGCGCGTTAACCAGGTAGAGCAGGTCGGTCACCTTGGTGTCGCCCTTAAAGCGGCGACCGCAGGCGGAAACCACCACAAAACGGCGGGCCGGGTCGGCATCGACGATGGCCTTGATCTTCTTAAAGTGTTCGGCGTCGGCGACCGACGAGCCGCCAAATTTGGCAATCTTAATCATGGGCTGGAGGTTACCTTTCTAAAAGCCTCTGCGAACCTGTTTTGCGCGCTCTGATACCATGGTTTCACCGATTGGGACCAAGGCATCCGAGGAGCAGTGTTATATGGGAACTTATCATAGTACACGAGGACGCACTTTATCGTGCTCAAGTAAGGTGGCAATCCGCACCGGCATCGCTCCCGACGGGGGTTTGTTTGTCTCGGACGAGCTCGGCACCCAGCAGGTCGATATCAGCTCGCTTGCAGATAAATCGTACTTTGAAATCGCTCAAGATGTGTTGGGAATGTTACTGAATGATTACACGGGCGAAGAAATTTCGGCCTGTGTGAATGAGGCATATCGCGGCACGTTCGCGAGTGAAGAGGTTACGCCGCTCGTCAAACTCGACGCTGCGCCGGGCGCTGACGCCCCTCAGACCTATGTGATGGAGCTCTTTGGCGGCCCCACGAGTGCCTTTAAGGACGTCGCCCTGCAGATGCTCCCCCGCCTCATGGCCCGCACTTCCGCCAAGGACGGCGGCGCCGAGCGCATCATGATCGTCACCGCCACGTCGGGCGACACCGGCAAGGCCGCACTCGCCGGTTTTGCCGACGCTCCGGGCACGGGCATCACCGTCTTTTATCCCGAAGGCAAAGTCAGCCGCGTGCAGAATCTGCAGATGTCCACACAGGAAGGCGATAACGTCGCCGTCTGCGGCATTCGCGGCAACTTCGACGATGCCCAGAGTGCCGTCAAGCGCATCTTTGCCGATAAGGAGCTTGCCGAGCGCTTGGAGGCCGCCAGAACGGTGCTTTCGAGTGCCAACTCCATCAACGTCGGCCGTCTGGTGCCGCAGGTCGTCTACTACTTTGCCGCCTATGCGCAGCTGTTGCGCGCCGGCGCCATCGAGGCCGGCGACGCTGTGGAGTTCTGCGTACCGACCGGCAACTTTGGCGATATCCTGGCCGGCTACTATGCCAAGCGCATGGGTTTGCCCGTCGCCAAGCTCATTGTCGCGAGCGACAAGAACAACGTGCTGGCTGACTTCCTGACCACCGGCGTCTACGACCGCAACCGTCCGTTCTTCACGACCATCTCGCCGTCGATGGACATCCTCATCAGCTCCAACCTGGAACGCATGCTCTACTTCCTGTCCGATGGCGACTGCGAGCTTGTTGCCGGCCTTATGGAGCAGCTGGCAAAGACTGGTCACTATGAGGTTCCCGCCGACCTGCTGGCAAAGATTCAGAGCGTCTTTGGCTGCGGCTGGGCCAGCGAGGACGAGGTGCGCGCTGCCATCAAGAGCTGCTGGGATGCGAACGGCTACGTGATCGACCCGCACACCGCTTGCGGCTATCACGTCTTTGAAAAGGTCGCTCCCGCCGAGGGGGCCAAGGCCCGTGTGCTGCTTTCGACCGCCAGCCCCTACAAGTTCCCGCGTGCCTGCTGCGATGCTCTGGGTCTCAACGTTCCCGAGGACGACTTTGAGGCCATGCGCGTGCTCGAGCAGGCCACCAATACGGCCGCACCGGCACAGCTCGCCGAGCTCGAGTCCAAACCCGTCCGCTTCGAAGACGTCTGTGACGTCGATGAGATGGCAAGCTACGTCGAGTCTGCAGCAAAAAAGATGGCTACCAACTAAAACCCTCATTAGGCGCCGGCGAAAGCCGGCGCACCTTCTTTTATCAGATAACCCCCGGGATGATGACGAACGCGCACAGCGTGCCTGGCTGTTTAGTTCGTCGCGAGTTCCGCACGCAAAGGAAAGCACTTAATGTGCTTTCCGTCTTGCGCAGGACTGCCCGAGCAGCGAACTAAACAGCCAGGCACGCCAGGAGGACCCACATGATCAAAATCACCGTCCCAGCAACCAGCGCCAACTTGGGCATCGGCTACGACACCCTCGGCATGGCCGTCAGCCTCTACTCGCACTTCACCTTCGAGCGCGCTGACAAGCTCACCATCACGGGCTGCCCCGAGGAGTTCCAAAACGAGAACAACCTGGTCTACGTCAGCTTTGTCGATGCGCTGGCCGCATGGGGAGAGCCGGCTTTTCCCGTTGCCATCGACATTCAAACCGATGTACCCGTCGCTCGCGGCCTGGGTTCCAGCTCCACTTGCGTCGTCGCTGGCATTATGGCCGCCGCCGCACTGACAGGCCACACCGTCGACCGCGCTGAGCTCGTCCGCATTGCCACCGAGGTCGAGGGCCATCCCGATAACGTCGCTCCCGCCATCCTGGGCGGCGCCGTCTGCTCCTTTACGCCGACCGATTCGCTCCCCCAGTGCCTGCGCTACGAGGTGAGCGATCGCTTGCGTTTTATTACCGTGATTCCGCCCTACGAGGTTCACACGAGCGAGGCGCGCAAGGTCGTGCCGCAGGAGATTCCGCTCTCCACCGCCGTATGGCAAATGGGCCGTATCGCCGGCATGACGCGAGGCCTGGAGGCTGGCGACCTCGACCTGATTGCCGCCGCCAATGACGACCGCATCCAGGAGCCCTATCGTCGTCGCCTGATTCCCGACTACAACGCTGTGCGCGACACCTGCCTTAACGGCGGCGCCAAGACCATCTGGATCAGCGGTTCGGGCTCTACCCTTATGGCTGTGACCGACGACACCATCGTGGCAAAATTCCTGCAGGTCAAGCTGCGTGAGCAGTTCCCCAAGTGTGAGACGCACATTCTGACGTGCGACACCGAGGGCGCTCAAATCGAGTACCTGTAGCGCCCTGTCTCATTGCTCTCACCGGTCTCCTTGGGGCTTCCCCTGAAAACGTCCTCGATCATGAATTGCCCGGTCGTGCGCTTCGCGCGACGGGGCAATTCGATCTGCGGATTGTTTTCAGGGGAAGCCCCAAGGAGACCTACGCGACCTCGACAGGATAATCGCATTCGCTGATTTAATATTGCGCTCCTTCGGAGCTGCGGATAAGCGGGCCTCGTGCTGCGGAATGTTTTTAAGGGGATGCCCCCGGGTGGCCCTATGGCAACGTGGCTAGCGATGTCTATAGGGACCCACGCTTTGAAAGGGCGCCGGGCTGAAATTATGGCCCTTTATTGATAGGGGCTCTTGCTAGGCTGTAGCACTTACCAGCAACAGACTTCGACTATGTGCTTGGTTTACGCCGCACTGGGTTCCTTGTATTCGAAGACTGGTTCTAGGAGGTCTTCGATGTTGCAGTGGAGGGCTTTTGCTATGGCTCTCACGCTTGTTACCGAAGCCTCATTGATGTTTCTCTGGCGCTGCTCGTACATTTGGATTGAGCGGAGTGACACACCCGATTCGTATGCTAGGTCTTGTTGGGTTTTCTTAAGCTTCTTTCTTGCTAACGCAAGTTTGGTTTGCCTGGACGCTTTTTTCGCCATATCGCAGACGAGGCGAACCACTCGTTCCTCCGAGGCTTCGTGCCAGGGGTAATACAGACTGCGCAGCACATCAAATGGAACGACATGCAGCAAATCTTCGAAAGACTCTCCTAGGCGCCACTGCAGGTATGCCAGCATCCAGCCCGCCCAATATTCCGGCGTCTTCTCAAATCGATAGGTGCAGTCCGGTATAGGCCTGTTTTGATAGCCCGACCTTTCAGCGATAAGCGCGAACAGCTCAACACCCGATTTCCCCGACACTACCCATGCGTTGCCGCGTTCAAACTCGCGAGCAACCCCGCTCAGGCAAAAGAGTTCAGCAACTTCAGATCCTTCTGCTCCATAGTCATTGACGGCATAGTCGAAGCAGTCGCCGAGGTTGTTCATTGCGTCCTCGAGGTAGTAGACGGGATATGTCCTACTCGGTCCACGATCTGTCAACTCTTGGATCATTTAAATCAACCCTCCCTGCCATTAAATCCCTAATGTCGATACCTTCGGAATCGAACCCATTGACCGTATCCAAGTATTTGCGTCGAGCATTCTGCTCTCGCTCAAAACGCTTGGGATAAAACTCAGACCCCGAAGCCCGCTTCCAATCGCAGAATCTAATCATCGAAAATGCGCGCTCGCTCATAAGGGCATATTGGATACCCAAATCACCCAAGCACATGATACGTTGCAGCTGTCTGAGCGATATCATGCCGCTGACAAACTGTCTTGCAAACGAAAAATAGGAGTCGTCAGCACGATAGCCTCGAATAACGTCATAAGGAGATGTATCAATTAAGCAGTTATCAAGTAGATAGCGAAGCCCTTCACGCGCCAATGGCGTCGAAACATTGAACTCTCTGTTATTCGCCAGAATTGCAAGCCAATTGAGGATTGAAAACTCCCCAGACTCCAAATCCAAGACCGAAAGGCCATCTAAATCAAGCTCATATCGATTGGCAACGCCATCAGACTCGGTCCGGCATGCCCATTCCATCGCCATTTCCTCATGTGGCGTGCAATAAAACCCGCGACCATAGTCATTGAATTGTCTGCATTTATCCAACGACGGACATTCGACAACAACCTCCGACCCGTGCCAAAGCTCCATATCGACCTCCAAATAAAAATATCACCCCAGTGATAGTGTACCAACAACTATCACTGGGGTGATATAGATGGATGAAAACTATTGTCTGCCAAGAGCCCCTACTAGAGGCAGGCCTCGGCAATGCGGCGCTTGAGCTCGTCGATGCCGGTGCCGGTCTGGGAGCTTGTGATGATTACGTTTTCGGCCGGGACGTTGAGTTGCTTTTTGATGGCTGCCGCTTGGCGTGCCTGCTGGGTGCGGCTGAGTTTGTCGGCCTTGGTGAGGCAGACGATAAAGTTGAACTCGTTGCCCTGCAGGTAGTCGATCATGTCATGGTCGAGCTTGCTGGGGTCATGGCGAATGTCCACCAGCGACACAACCAGGTTAAAGCTGCGCTCGGAGTCGAAGAAGTCGCCGATGAGCTCGGCCCAGCGGTCGCGCTCGGCCTTGGAACGACGGGCGAAACCGTAGCCCGGCAGGTCCACAAAGTGCACGTCGTCGGCCTCGAAGAAATTGATATTGCTCGTCTTGCCCGGCGTGCTCGAAACCTTGACCAGGTTCTTGCGGCCAAAGAGCTTGTTCATGATGGACGACTTGCCCACATTGGAGCGGCCCACAAAGCTCACCTCGGGACAGGTGGACTCGGGGATCTGCGAAACCTTGCCGTAGCTGGCGACGAACTTGGCAAGCTGGTAGTTAATGGAATCGGCCATGGATACTCCTTGGTCGTAGGTTCTTACAATAGGGGTGCACGATTACGCAGCGGCGATGCAGCGGACGATATCGAGTGTAATGCCGCTCGCGGTGCGGGCGTACTCGTCCAAATCGAACTCTCGCTCGCAAAACGCGTCATATGCCTCGTCACAATTATCGCTGATAGCACGCAGCACCAGACAATCGACACCGTTCTTGGCTGCAATATGGGCAATCGCAGCACCTTCCATCTCAACGCAATCGGCATGCGTCGCCTCGATGGCGGCGGTGCGCATGGCGTCGCCCGTTACAAAGCGGTCGCCTGTAGCGATAGTGCCAACCAGGAACTGTTTAGGGTCCTTCTCCGCAGCGGAATCAGAAGCGTAAGCATCGATAAACCCATGTTCGGCAAGCACGGTGGTGGCGATGTCAACCAGAGCCGGTGTCGAGGCAAACTCCTCAAGCTCCGGCGCCGACTCGGCGATGAGCGCCGTGTCGGTATCCAGATAGCGCAGGCACTTGCCAATAACCACGTCATTGATATGGAGTTTGGAGTTTAAGCCACCCGCAATGCCCGAAAACACAACGGCCTGCGGAGCATATTTGCTGATGAGATGCTGTGTTGCACCAGCGGCGTTTACGGTTCCCATGCCAGCGGTCGTGGCGACCACTGACAGACCGTTGAGCTCGCCGCTTACAACGCTCAAGCCTGCCTCTTGCGACACATGGGCACCGTTCAGTTCTTCTTTAATCTGCGCAACCTCTTTTTCGAGTGCACCGATGATTGCGATGGTAGGCATACCATCCCCCAAACCTGTGAAAACTGTTTATCCACGGTATGGTACCAGCATTTTGACTCAACCGCGCAATACGAAGCCGTTAGGCCAGCGCAGCGCGGGTATCGTAGAGCGCCTTGGCGATGGCGGCCACGGCCTCACTCGAACGGTCACTCCACGGCATCGATGACATGATGCTCATAATGTAGGTGTCGCCATCGACATCGATGAGGCCAGCATCGCACGTCGCATTGCAACCTGCCTCGCTGATCCAGCCGGCTTTGTTACGCACCATGGCATGGTCGTCCGCAATGCCGTCACGGATAAAGGACCGGGTCGTAGAGGCCAGAAGGCCCGACAGCCATTGCGACGTCTCGCTCTCACGGATCAAATACTCGCTCATCTCGCGCCACAACTTGGCCGAGGTGCGCGGGCAGTAGGTTGGGAAATCGCTCATTGGATCGAGCGCGACCTCGTCTTCGACGCCGAGTGCGGCAATCCAATCCTCGTAGCCATCTTGATCAAACGTTGCACGCAACGCGACAAACGAGTCGTTATCCGAGTTGACGACCGAGGTCTCAATCAGGTCGCGAACCGTCAGCCAGCCCATACTGTAGCCGCCATAGGTGCCCAGAGTATCATCGAGCGATACTTGCCCTGTCTCGACCAGTAACTCGCAGACGTAGAGTACATAGAGCGCCTTGTAGCTGCTCGCACCGTACACCTCGGCGTTCGCGTTATACGTCACGCCCTTGCCGCTCGACAGATCGTAAAACACCACGCCCACGTCGCCCAATTCCTGGGCCTGATCAAGGGTATCTTGGAGCGCGGCGAGGCTCTCATCCTCCAGGGCGGGGATCTGGTCATCAACCAGTGAGAAGGTCTGCACGGTATCGCCTGAGGGAATATCGTTAAAGTCCGCCTTCGAAAGCCTCGTCTTGAGGCTCGCTGTCGACAGGGTTTGATTTGCGGTGGCTTTAGATTTAGAGACCTTTTTGTTTTGCGTCTGTACCGTTGACGCATCTGAGTGTGCCGTTCGCTCCGACGCGTAGGTTTTAGCGGTAATTCCGAGGATAATAACCGCCAACGTTAGCATCCCAACGGCGGCAATCTTCGTCACGCGGATGCGAGCGTCGGCAAGGCCACGCGAAGACGTGCCCTTCGTCTCATATCTGCTGCTATGCTGCGGCACATGCTCGTCCCGCGATGCGTCGTTTCGCACGTGGTCTCCTGGCTGCTCCCGTTCATATACGAGCAGCATAATACCGAGCAGGCATTTCTTTCCAAAGATATTCAGAAGCGTTTAAGGTGTCTTTAAAGAAACCACAAGCGTATTTATCCAAATGGCACGATTCTGTTGCACATCTCACCGCAACCCAGAGAGCAGTCTTTTTGGGACGGGGCTCTTTTAGCTACTTCTCCACCCTACCGGCCCCAAATGAGCTACCCCTAGCCGATAGCGTTTTTGAGTTCCGCGCGGCGCTTTTTCATGCCCGTCATGACGGCGTTGCGCAGCTCGGGCATGCGCGCGGTATCCATCTGTGGAACGCCCTCGAGCTTATAGGGAATCCCCAGCTGCTCATACTTGACGACGCCCATCGTGTGATACGGCAGCATTTCCAGGCCCACCACGTTATGCCACGGGGCAATCAGACGACCGAGTGCCTCGCACTCCTCTGCCGTGTCGGTAATGCCCGGTACTACCACGTGACGGATAACGACCTTGATCCTGCGACGCGCCAGCTCATCGCCAAACGCCAGGATGCGCGCAGGATCGCAACCGGTCAGCTTTTTATGCTCGACGGGATCGGCGTGTTTAATGTCGAGCAGCACCATATCGGTCTCGTTGAGTACGGCATCGAACTTCTCGGGATGCGTGGGGTCGAACGCATAGCCGCAACTATCCAAGCAGGTATGTACTCGACCATCGGGGTTGTTGTGCATTGCGCGGAACAGGTCGGCCAAAAACTCAGGCTGCAGGAGCGGCTCGCCGCCGGATACCGTAATACCACCGCTGCGGTAAAACTCATGGTTGCTCTGGAACTCGTCCATCAGGTGCTCGACGGTCACCATGGTGCCGCCGTTAACCGACCAGGTATCGGGGTTGTGGCAATACGCACAGCGCATGGGGCAGCCCTGAACAAACACCACAAAGCGGATGCCGGGTCCATCGACCGTTCCCATCGTCTCGATCGAATGCACGCGGCCCAGGGCAAACGCGGAGTCCTCAGGACGAGCGTCCATACCCTCGAGCTTCATCTCAGCCATTCCCGATACCTTGCCTCTCATTGGTTTTTAGATACATAAATGCCAGAGTCATTCTAGCCTATATGTTTGATGGCGAAACGGTTTAGCGGTCAATTGGATTGTCCTATTTGGCCCCATGCAAAAGCGGCGGGAAGGTTGTCGCAACCCGCCCGCCGCCGCGGCAATAGAAATCGATAGACGCCAGGCGTTACGCCTTGAGCGTGAGCACCGCGCCGAAGGCGGTCGGGCCGCAATGGCTCGAGATGACGCCGCCGACCTGAGTCCAGGTAACGTCCTTAAAGCCCAGGTCGTGCGCATAGACTTCCATGTCGTCGCGCAGCTCCTCGGAAAGGCCTACCGAATACGCCAGGCCAATGTGCGAGTAGTCAATTTCGCCCTTCGCAACCATGTGGTCAATAAAGGCGCGGGCGCACTTGAGCATAGAGCCGCGAAACTTCTTGGTCGCCACGAACTTGCCACCCGTTACCTCGATGCAGGGCTTAATCTTGAGCAGATGGGCGCCTAGGAACGCGACGTTGGACAAGCGACCGCCCGCCTTAAGGAAGGCAAGGTCGGTAGGAACAAAGCCCAGCAACACGCGGTCCATAACGGAGCTCGTAAAAGCAAAGATCTCGTCGACGGTGGCATCGGGATGAGCCTCGATGTATTTGGCGGTCTCGACGACAACAAGCGACTGGCCCACCGAGACAAAACGCGTGTCCATGGAGAACACGTAGTCGCGCCCCTCTGCCGCGATCTTCGAGGACTGATGCGAACAGGTCGTGGCCTCGGAATACGCAAGATGCAAAATGGTCGCGTTGGGCTGCTCGGCGTGAATGCGGTCGTACACGCGAGAGAAATCTGCCGGCGCGCAGCCGCTGGTCTTGGGCATCACGCCAAACTCGTTGCAGCGCGAATAGATCTCGAGCGGATCGATCGAGCCGTCCTCGACGGTCTCGTCACCAATCGTGACATGCATGGGCACACGCACGATGCCGTAGCGTTCGCAGAGCTCTGGCGTCACATCCGAACCAGATTCAACCACGATTACGTACTTGCCCATTCTTATCACGACCCATCTCGACGTTGACTTTTTAATATGTGACGCACGTCCGCCGTCCTGCTACAGAACGGCCTCCAAGCGCCAAAGAGACGCCGTCCCTTGCACAAAACAAAGGACAGCGTCTCCCTGGAAAACTCCGTTCTTAACTGAGATTTTACACGCTTTATTACTAAGTGTTACTTACTCCGCAAACGGTAGCTATACGCGATAAACGGTAGCAAGTAAGTATCCAGAACGCTCAACCCATTAGGAGAGTTCCGCCTAAAGGGTGACTACAAAGGACCCCCGCCGGGGCTGTTTGGGCTACCTCCCAAAACATTCCGCAGGACGCAAGAAGCCCTCGCCGCACGAAGTGCGCAGCGAGGGCTTCTTGCATGTCCGAGGACACCAATTTAATTTAGCGTGGTTCCCTAAAGTGCGATAACGCAGGAGACCCGGCAAGGCCGGGAGCACTTTGCCTCGCAAACATTCCGCAGCCGCGAAGCGGCGAGGACGTTTGAGAGGCAAAGTGCGTAGGCCTTACCGGGTCTCCGGTGGGAGTTGAGTCCCTTTAGAACTTGTTGTGGAAGGTACGCGAAATGACCTCGTCCTGCTGCTCCTTGGTGAGCGTGTGGAAGTTCACGGCATAGCCGGAAACGCGGATGGTCAGCTGCGGGTACTTCTCGGGGTGAGCCTGAGCGTCGAGCAGCGTCTCACGGTTGAAGACGTTGATGTTCAGGTGGTGGCCACCCTTCTCGGCGTAAGCGTCGAGCATGTGGACCAAGTTATCGGCCTGAGTCTCGGAAACTTCAGAAACCTTCATAATGTGTCTCCTTCAATCGATCGGCGCCGGCCGAAACCGGCGCACTAATCAGTAATCGTTATTGTTAGTATAGCACTAACAATAGTTACTCGCCCAGCTGATCAAGGTCGATATCACCAAAGAACACCTGGTCCTCCTTGCCGAGCGCGCCCGGGATGATGGAGAAGGTGTTGGAGATGCCGTCCTGGGCATCGCGGAACGGGAGCTTGGAAACCGAAGACAGCGAAGCGATGGCGCCCTGGCTATCGCGCTTGTGCATGGGGTTAGCACCCGGGGCGAACGGCTGGCCAGCCTTGCGGCCGTCGGGCGTGGAGCCGGTCTTCTTACCGTACACGACGTTGGAGGTAATGGTCAGAACCGAGGTCGTGGGCACGGAGTTGCGGTAGGTGTCGTTCATGCGTATGTACTCCATGAACTGGTGCACAACGTCGTGAGCGATCTGGTCGACGCGGTCGTCGTCGTTACCGTACTTGGGGAACTCGCCCTCGGTCTCGAAGTCGACGATGATGCCGTTCTCGTCACGGACGGGGTGAACCTTGGCGTACTTGATGGCGGACAGGGAGTCAGCCACGACGGAAAGGCCAGCGATGCCCGTAGCGAACCAGCGGTGCACGTGCTTGTCGTGCAGAGCCATCTGGATGCGCTCGTAGCAATACTTGTCGTGCATGTAGTGAATGATGTTCAGCGAGTTGACGTACACGCCAGCGAGCCACTTCATCATGTCGTTGTACTTGGCCATAACGTCATCGTAATCGAGCGTGTCGCCCTCGACGGCGCGATACTTGGGGCCGACCTGCTTCTTGGAGACCTCGTCAACACCGCCGTTGAGTGCGTACAGCAGGCACTTGGCCAGGTTGGCACGAGCGCCGAAGAACTGCATCTCCTTGCCAATGCGCATGGAGGACACGCAGCAGGCGATGCCGTAGTCGTCGCCGTGGTAAACGCGCATGAGGTCGTCGTTCTCGTACTGGACCGAGGAGCTGGCGACAGAAGTCTTGGCGCAGAACTTCTTGAAGTTCTCGGGAAGACGGGTCGACCACAGAACGGTCATGTTGGGCTCGGGGCTGGTGCCCATGTTCTCGAGCGTGTGCAGGTAGCGGAAGCTCATCTTGGTAACGAGCGTACGGCCGTCAACACCCATGCCGCCGATGGACTCGGTGACCCACTGCGGATCGCCGGTAAACAGGGCCTGGTACTCGGGGGTACGGGCAAACTTGACCATGCGGAGCTTCATGATGAAGTGATCCACGAACTCCTGGATCTGCTCCTCGGTAAAGGTACCGTTGGCAAGGTCGCGCTCAGCGTAGATGTCGATGAACGTAGAGGTACGGCCGATGGACATAGCGGCGCCGTTCTGCTCCTTGACGGCAGCGAGGTAGGCGAAGTACATCCACTGGATGGCCTCCTGCGTGTTGGTAGCAGGTTTGGAAATATCGAAACCATAGGTCTCGGCCATCATCTTGAGCTCGCCGAGGGCGCGGATCTGCTCCTGCAGCTCCTCGCGATCGCGGATGTTGTCGGCGGTCATGACCGTCGGGGTGGAAGCCTTCTGGGCCTCCTTGTCCTTGATCAGGTAGTCGACGCCGTACAGGGCGACACGACGGTAGTCGCCGATGATGCGGCCGCGGCCATAGCCATCGGGCAGACCGGTGATAATGTGAGCCGAGCGGCAAGCACGCATCTCGGGGGTGTAGACATCGAAGACGCCGGCGTTGTGGGTCTTGCGCTCGAAGGTGTAGCGCTCGACGACGTTCTCGTCGATCTTGTAGCCGTGCTGGCTGGCAGCCTGGCAAGCGATGCGGATACCACCGTTGACGTGCAGAGCGCGCTTGAGCGGCTTGTCAGTCTGAAGACCGACGATGGTCTCCTTCTCGCGGTGGGCGTTATCGATGTAGCCAGCGGGGTGGCTCACGATACCCGTGACAGTCTTGGTGTCCATATCGAGGACGCCGCCCTGCTCGCGCTCCTTGAGCAGCAGGTCGAGAACCTCGCCCCACAGCTCCTTGGTACGCTCGGTCGGACCGGCGAGGAACGATTCGTCGCCCTCGTAGGGGGTGTAGTTCTTCTGGATGAAGTCTCGGACGTCAACCTCTCCCGTCCAGATGCCTTCCTTGAAGCCTTCCCATGCCTCCTGCATTGTGTAACCACGCTCCTAGTTACGTATAATGCGGCGCTCTCTCACACCGCTGCTTATTGAATTCTTGAATGTTCGGGTTGAATGACCGGCTTCTTCCGTTCTTCACCACACGTTGGTATAGGAAAAAACGTTTGTCCACCTTGGAACTGCAACCCAAAACCCAAGATTTCACCCGTCTGAGAAGGATAACATAGCCACCCCCTTCATCAGGGCTGTTATATGTTTCTTTTTTTATACCATTAGGGCGTTTTTAACAAATCCGCAGGAAATGCGAGCGTGAACAACTACCGTTCACCGATTTGTTTGGTATTTTTCCTTGCCTTTGTACGACGTTCACTCTAGCTGTTATGCCAGCTTTATCAGGGTAAAGTGTCCCAGAGACCCACAGAAACTGCAGGGCGGCCCCGGGATTTCCCCCGGGGCCGCCCTGTGGCGTGGCTAGTTATTTAGCTTTGATTGCCGCTTGGCATTAAGCGGCTGCGGTGACCCTGTCGGCCGCGGCCTTTTTGCTGTCGCCGTGACCCTGGCCCTCAAAATGCTTGTAGCACCAGCTGGTGACCAGCGGGGTCAAAATGGCCGTCACGATGGCACACGCTGCAACCTGCGCCGTAGCCGTCGCGAGCACGGCGCCACCGTACATGGCCTCGTTGACACTCGCCATGGCGGCAGGCGTGGCCACATTGGCTCCGGCGCAGCTCGAAATGGCCGCACCTGCGACACCCGTACCGCCCGTGAACTTATCGACCGCGATGACGGGAATTGCAAAGACCACCGAGCAGATCACGCCGAGCAGGATGCCGGGAAGACCGCCGTTGATGAGCTGGCCAAAGGTCATGGTCGAACCCATGGCAAAGAAGACGAGCACGATGATGGCGGAAAGTGCCGGAGCCATCATCTTCTTAAAGCTCGGGAAAAGGTTACCCAGAATAATGCCGACGACGATCGGCAGGATGGCGCCCACGAGCGACCAGCCGATCGGAGCCTGGCCAGCAGCGCCGAGCACGATCATTGTGACCGGAGGGCCGACAACGAGTGTGGTGATGGCGACGGCGCCACGTTCGGCCTCGTTGCCCATGGTGCCCATCAGACCAGCGTACATAGCGTTGTTGGCGCCGGTGCAAGCCGCCAGCATCACCATGGCAGAGATGCCAAACAGGTTGTCGTTGAATACATAAAGGATGAGCAGCGACACGGCAACGACCACGATCTGCTTGACAGCGATGATGATGGCGCCGCGTGCAGCGGCGGCAGGCGCACTTTTAAACGAAATCGTCGTACCGACGATGAGCAAAAAAGCGCCCACGAGTGGGCTTGCACCCTGCTGGGTCATGCCAAGCGTAAAGCTGCCGAGCGTTTTGAACAGGTCGGGGAATAGCGTGTTGAGCAAGCAGCCCAGCAAAAGCGGCACCAAAATATTGGCGCCCGGGATGGACGACATCTTAAAGAACGGCTCCTTTGCAGCCGGCGCCTCCACCGCAGTCGATTCACTCATATATATCTCCTTTGGATGCATGCGAATCGTAGCCGCACGCGTCTATGTCAGAAAGAAAGCGACAACCCCGATTCGCCAGGGTCGCCGCCAAACGATTACCGCGGGGTATTACCCGTCCAGGACGATGCCGCCGTCGCAGTCACCGATCTCGCCGTTCACGAAGCTGGCGAGGTCGGAAGCGAAGAACAGCACCATCTGCGCAGGCTCGCTGGCCTGGGCGGCGCGGCCCAGAGGAATACCGTTGATGATGCGCTGAGAGTTCTCGTCAGAAAGGATCGACGTCATGTCGGTAAGCGTGAGCGACGGGCACACAGCGTTGCAGCGGATGCCGAACTTACCGCCCTCCTTGGCGACCGCCTTGGTAAGGCCGTTGACACCGGCCTTGGAGCTCGCGTAGGCCGCGGTGCCGAGCAGGCCGCCGCCGATCTTGCCAGCAACGGAGCTCACGTTGACGATAGTGCCGGCATGTGCCGCCTTAAAGTGCGGGTACACGGCATTCATCATGGTAAAGGTGCCGTTGAGGTTGATGTCGATGGTGCGACGCCACTCGGTGTCGTCGATCTCGTCAAACTTCTTGGTGCTGATGACACCGGCGCAGTTGATCAGGATGTTGGTTTGCGGCAGGTCCGTAAAAATCTGCTCGACGGTCTCGCGCGCCTTGGGCGCATCGGCGACATCGAGCTGATAGAACTTGTTGCCCTCGCCAAGCTCGGCCACAGCCGCCTCGCCCTTAGCAGCGTTCCTTGCGATGAGCGCGACGTGTCCGCCGCCCGCAACGATACCCTTGGCAATCTCGAGGCCAATGCCCTGAGTGCCACCGGTAACGATCGCGGTTTTACCCGTGAAGTCAAATGCCATGACTCCAACCCCCTTGATTCAGATGTCTCCTTGCGGGAAGTTGGAGCATCGCACATGGCGATAAATGAGTCCCAGTCGTCATGGTGGTGACAACCCCTCGCCTAACCGCGGGCATGATAGTTCTTTGAAACGCTTCAGCAATTGAATTATTTTAAGTCTTTATGCGCTCTTTATATTGCCTAGTGGCCAAGTAGATTTTTGGGACATGTCCAGAAATCTACCGAATAGGATGGTTGAGTGGGGGTATTATTTTTCACCGAAAATAGTTTCTAGTGTTAGGGGTTTTCGGTGAAAGATACCGATTTCCGTGAACTTGGGCGTCAGCTCCTTACCGAGTTCGGCAGTATGCATCAGCGCATTTCGCGCTTTGCGGACAAAGCCCTCAGTGGTGAGATGGCCGTCATGCGCGCCCTCATGCTCGCTGGCGGTTCGCTCACGCCAAGCGAACTCGCCGATCGTGCCTGGGTCTCGAGCGCCCGCATCGCCAATATCCTGCGCGCTCTCGAAGCCAAAGGCTGGGTCGAGCGCGAGCACTCAAAGACCGACCGTCGTCGCGTACACGTCACGGTGACCGACAAGGGATTCCATGATCTCGAAATCAAGCATCGGGAATTCGAGGACCGCACCGCGGCCTTCCTCGAGCAGCTCGGCGAAACAGATACCCAAGAGATGGTGCGCCTTCTTAGGCGTGCCAACGAAATTATCGACCGCAATCAAGAAAGGAGAGATGCCGAGTGAGGATTCTCAAGCTCTTTAAAAAGCATGTCCTGGCACTGTTCGCAGCTATCGTACTTATCGTAATCAGCTGCAACGCCGATCTAGCGCTGCCTACGTATATGAGCGACATCGTCGACGTGGGCGTGCAGCAAGGCGGTATCGCCTCGCCCGTACCTGACACCATTCGCACCGAATCGCTCGACGACCTCGAACTCTTTATGAGCGATAAGGACGCCAAAGCTGTGGAGGCCGTGTTTAGCAAGGCGGATAATAACGGCATTCGAACGTACAAGGGCACCGAGGAGGAGCGCGCCGACGGCGGCAAGATTGCCGACATCGTGAGCCTGCCCGAGACCGTCGTCCTTTCGTTCAACCAGGGCATTGACGCCAACTCCATGGATGACATGATGGGTTCGTCCAGCGAGAATAACAACAACGCCGCCCAGGCCATGCCCACCCCCGAGCAGATGGCGGCAATGACGCCCGAGCAGCTCGCCGAGATGCAGCAGAAGGCCGCGGCAGCGCAGAACATGCAAAAGCAGATTGATACCGACGGCGGTAAGATCACCATGAAGAGCCTGCGCCTAGGCGTTGAAGGCGGCCTAATCGACCAGGGCAAGCTCGTCGAGGGCGCCAACGATATGGCGGACAAAATGGGCTCCATGTCGGGTTCCATCGTGACCCAACGCGCCGTGAGCTATGTACAAGACGAGTACAAGGCGCAGGGCATCGACCCCGCCGACGTGCAGAACGCCTATCTGGGCCGCATGGCAACCACGATGTTTGGTCTGTGCCTGATCTCGCTCATCGCCACCATCCTGACCGGCGCCGTGGCCTCGCGCACCGCCTGTTCCATCGCACGCGACCTGCGCCGCGAGACCTTCAACAAGGTTATGCACTTCTCGCCGGCCGAGGTGGGTAAGTTTAGCCAGGCCTCGCTCATCACCCGCTGCACCAACGACATTCAGCAGATTCAGATGGCCGCAACCCTGTTTATCCGCATGTGCCTGATGGCCCCCGTCATGGGCATCGTCGCCGTCATGCGCGTCCTGGCCAACCACACCGGCCTGGAATGGACCATCGCTGTGGCCATCATCGCGGTCTCGGCCGTCGTCGGCGTGCTTATGGGCCTCACCATGCCCAAGTTCAAAAAGATGCAGAGCTTTGTGGACCGCGTGAACCTCACCGCCCGCGAGCTGCTCGACGGCCTTATGCCCATCCGCTCGTTCAACCGCGAGGAGCATGAGCTCGAGCGTTTTGACAAGGCTTCGCTCGACCTAATGACCACGCAGCTCTACACCAATCGTGCCATGAGCTTTATGATGCCGCTCATGATGCTCGTCATGAACTGCATCACCGTGCTTATCGTCTGGTTTGGCGCGCAGGGCGTGTCCGATGGCGTGATGCAGGTCGGCAACATGATGGCGTTTATCTCCTACACCATGCAGATCGTCATGGCGTTTATGATCCTCACCATGGTTTCGGTCATCCTGCCCCGCGCCGAGGTCGCAGCCGAGCGCGTGGAAGAGGTCATCACCTGCCCCACGAGCATCAACGACCCCGCCTCGCCCAAACTGCCCGCGGCCAGCGCACCGCGCGGTGAGCTCACCTTCCGCGACGTGAGCTTCCAGTATCCCGATGCCCGCGCCGACGTCCTTAGCGGCGTGAACTTCACCACGCATGCCGGTCAGATGCTCGGCATCATTGGTTCCACGGGCTCGGGCAAGTCCACGCTCGTACAGCTGATTCCGCGCTTATACGACGTCACGGGCGGCAGCATTTCACTCGACGGCATCGACGTGCGCGATATGACCCTTTCCGAGCTTCGCCGCCGCATTGGTTACATCCCGCAGCAGGGACGTCTGTTCTCGGGCACCGTGGAGAGCAACCTTAAGTTTGCCGGCGACATGGTAAGCGACGAGAACATGCACGAGGCCGCGCGCATCGCCCAAGCCGAGGACTTTATCGCCGAGCGCGAGGGCGGCTACGACTCCCCCATCAGCCAGGGCGGCTCCAATGTCTCGGGCGGTCAGCGCCAGCGTCTGGCCATCGCCCGCGCGTTGGCAAAAAAGCCCGAGGTCCTGGTGTTCGATGACTCGTTTAGCGCCCTCGACTACAAGACCGACGCGCGCCTGCGCGAAGAGCTTGCCAAAAACGTTACCGACGCCGCGCTCGTTGTCGTAGCCCAGCGCATCGCGACCATCATGCACGCCGACCAGATCATCGTGCTCGACGACGGTCACGTGGTGGGCACTGGTACGCACGAGGAGCTGCTGCACATCTGCCCGGCGTACCTGGAGATCGCACAGTCGCAGCTTTCCGCCGAGGAGCTGGGGCTCACTCAAGAAGAAATTGCAGCCGTTATGGAGGGAGGCGAGCACTAATGGCAGACGAGACCAAGACTCAGATTCCCAAGCCCACCCGCCAGCGCGGTCCCATGGGCCGCATGGGTGGCATGGGCCGCGGCGAGAAGGCCAAGGACTTTAAGGGCGCCATGCGGCAGTTGCTCGGCTATATCGGTCAACACAAGGTTGCCGTGCTTGCCGCCGTCGCCTTTGCCGTGTGCTCGGTCGTCTTTAACATTGTGGGACCCAAGGTGCTCGGCCAGGTTACGACCAAGCTGTTCGAAGGCCTGGTCGCCAAGGTCAACGGTACCGGCGATGTCGACTTTGCCTGGATCGCCAAGACGCTCGGCTTTTTGCTCTGCCTGTATCTGGCAAGCTCTGTTTGCAGCCTCATCCAGGGCTGGCTCATGACCGGCGTCACGCAAAAGATTTGCTACCGCATGCGCAAGGAGATCGCCGCCAAGATCGCTGTCGTGCCGATGAGCTACTTTAACGGACACAGCAAGGGCGATGTGCTCAGCCGCATCACCAACGACGTCGATACGCTGGGTCAGTCGCTCAACCAGAGCGTGACGCAGCTCATCACGTCGGTGACGCAGATTATCGGCGTGCTCGTCATGATGCTGTCGATCAGCCTGCCGCTTACCGGCGTCACCGTGCTCACACTGCCAGCCGCCGCGATTATCCTGACCGTGATGATTCATTTCTCGCAGCCGTACTTCCGCGAGCAGCAGCAGGTCCTGGGCACCGTCAACGGCATTATCGAGGAGGACTTTGCCGGCCAGAACGTCATTCAGGTGTTCGACCGCGCCGAGGCCTCAATCGAAGAGTTCGACCGTCAAAACGACCGCCTCTTTATTAGTGGCTGGCGCTCGCAGTTCCTGTCGGGCCTGATGATGCCGCTTATGAGCTTGGTGGGCAACATGGGCTACGTGGGCGTGGTCGTGGTGGGCGCACAGCTCGCGCTGACCGGCAATGCCACGCCCGGCGACATCCAGAGCTTTATCCAGTACGTTCGCAACTTTACGCAACCCGTGCAGCAGCTGGGCAACGTGAGCAACACGATGCAGTCTATGGCCGCTGCCACCGAGCGCGTCTTTGAGTTCCTGGCCGCGCCCGAGGAGGAGCAGAAGGCCGACGCGCAGATTCCCGAAAAGCGCCCTGGCCATGTGGAGTTTGACCACGTCAAGTTTGGTTACACGCCCGACAAGACCATCATCCACAACTTTAGCTGCGAGGCACAGCCCGGCCAGACCATCGCCATCGTCGGTCCCACCGGCGCGGGCAAGACCACGCTCATTAAGCTGCTACAGCGCTTCTACGACGTGGACGGCGGCTCGCTGCGCGTCGATGGCGTCGACGTACGCGATTGGGACCGCGCGGCACTGCGCGGCGAGTTTGCCATGGTGCTGCAGGATACGTGGCTGTTTAACGGCACCATCCGCGAGAACATCCGCTACGGACGCCCCGATGCAAGCGATGCCGAGGTCGAGGCCGCTGCACGCGCTGCACGCTGCGACCACTTTATCCATACGCTCGCCGGCGGTTACAACTTTATGATCAACGAGGAAGGCACCAACCTTTCGCAGGGCCAACGCCAGCTCGTGACCATTGCCCGCGCCATTTTGGCCGACCGCCCGGCGCTGATTTTGGACGAGGCGACATCCAACGTCGATACCCGCACCGAGGAGCTTATTCAGCGCGCCACGGATGCGCTGATGCAGGGCCGCACCAGCTTTGTTATCGCACACCGCCTGTCCACGATCCGCAACGCCGACGTGATCTTGGTAATTCGCGACGGCGACATCGTCGAGAAGGGCACGCACGACGAGCTGCTCGCCCAGGGCGGCTTCTACGCCGACCTGTACAACTCGCAGTTCGACGAAGCGGCGTAAATTCTGCCGCAGGGAACGAATAACACCCGAGAACGGGGGGCGCAGGACAACCTGCGCTCCCGTTTTTTGTTCTGCGACCCTCAAACCGCCTCCCCTGGGACCAAATCGACGGCCTCTTCCAAGCCGCGTGGCATCATTCCATTCCAGGGCCAGCCAACGTTTATCCAGATAAAACCTGCCAAAATAAACCTGTCCCTTTTTGGCAGGTTTTGGGGTAACGAGGGCTTGCACTTTAGCGTGCGACAGCGGATAATGCCGAGCATTCGACAATGCACACTTTGTCTTATTTGATTGAGGAGGCCCCGTATGGCCATGGAATTCAAGCGCAGGTTGCCGATCCCCATGGAAATCCGCGAGGAAATGCCGCTTTCCGCCGATCTTACCGCCAAAAAACAGGCATTCGACGCCGAGGTCGCCAAGGTCTTTACCGGCGAGGACGCGCGCAAGGTGCTCATCATCGGCCCGTGCTCTGCCGACCGCGAGGACTCGGTGCTTGAGTACATGAGCCGACTGGCCAAGGTCGCCGAAGAGGTCAAGGACAAACTCATCATCATTCCGCGCGTCTACACCAACAAGCCGCGCACCAAGGGCACTGGCTACAAGGGCCTGCTGCACAACCCCGACCCCGAGGCTCCCGACGACCTGCTCGAGGGCGTTAAAGCCATCCGCCATATGCACCTGCGCGTCATCGAGGAGACCGGTTTCTTTACCGCCGATGAGATGCTCTACCCGTCCAACTACCAGTACCTCGTCGACCTGCTGAGCTACGTCGCCGTGGGTGCGCGCTCGGTCGAGAACCAGGAGCATCGTCTGGTGTCGAGCGGCATTTCGGTGCCTGTGGGCATGAAGAACCCCACCGCCGGTTCCACCACCGTTATGCTCAACTCCATCTACGCCGCCCAGGCACATCAAAGCTTCATCTTCCGCAACTGGGAGGTCGAGTGCGACGGCAATCCGCTCGCGCACGCCGTCATGCGTGGCTACATTGGTCTCGACGGTCGTACCTACCCCAATTACCACTACGAGCATCTGGAGCGTCTGGCTGAGCGCTATACCGAGCATGCCGGCTACGCCAACCCGGCGGCGATCATCGACTGCAACCACGACAACTCGGGCAAGCGCCCGCTGGAGCAGCACCGCATCTGCAAGGAGGTGCTCGACAGCTGCCGCCGCAACGAGTCCATCTCCAAGCTGGTCAAGGGCTTTATGATCGAATCCTACCTGGAGGACGGCAACCAGTCTGTCGACGGCGGCGTCTTTGGCAAGTCCATCACCGACCCGTGCCTGGGCTGGGAAAAGACCGACTACCTCATCCACGAGATCGCAGAACGGGTTTAGTTACGCGGTTTTACCAAACCGCGTAACTACTCGACGCTGCAAACCCGCCAGAACGGCAATCTGCCTTTCAGCTTCGACGGCATGACCAAAAGGTCAATGCCGCCTCGCTTCAAGGCACCTTGCTCGCTCTGGCGGGTTTTCGCTGACGTTTTTCGACCTGCATCGTTGCCAGGGTTGGCGCCAATGACTAATGCGATAACTAGCTACGTCGGTCCGCTTGACCGGCTGGGTTTTCGAGGTGCCCCAGGTCGCCGCGAAAGAGGAGCGAAGCGTGCTTTGGTACGCAAGCGACGGTTTGAGCGGCGAGATGGGGTGCCTCGGGAAGACAGACAATTACGCCGAGGGTTCCTGCTGAGTAATGCAGTGGATGTTTCCGCCACCGTAGACGACCTGGTCGGACTGGACGCCGACGCACTTGTAGACGCCCTCGCCCCAGACCTCGTCGTAGATTTTCTGGAGCGTGTCGACGGCCAGCTGGTCGTTCTCGTCGCCGTACTGCGGGACGATGACGCCGTGGTTGGTCACGAGGTAGTTCATGTAGGAGGCGATCAGCGGCTCGTCGGGGACGCGCGGCTCGGCGTTCTCGTCGGCGTCGATGGTGTCGCAGGAAGCCCGATCCATGAACAGTGGGTTCACGGGCATGCAGAGCTTGTAGACCTTCATCTTGCGACCCTTGGCGTCAACGGCGTTGGAGAGGGTCTCGTAGACGGCGTGGCACTGCTCGTAGAACGGATACTCGGGATCGTCAGTCCAGATGCAGGCCATGACGCCCGGAGCGATGAACGTGGCGACGTCATCGATGTGGCCGTTGGTCTCCTCGGGATCGATGCCCTCCTTGACCCAGATGACCTTCTCGACACCCAGGTAATCCTTGAGGTGCTCGTCCATATAGGCGCGAAGTTCCTCGCTCCAGGGCTCGAACTTCCTCTTGAACTTGGGCCAGATGGACTCGGGGTCCTCTTCCTCCTCCAGAACCGCAGAGCAGGTGCGGCCCGGGGAAAGCAGGCACTGGTCGGTCACAACCACGGTGCCTTCGCCGTCGACGGTGATGGAACCGCCCTCGAGAATCATGTCATCGGGACGATAACGACGACAGCCGGAAAGCTCAGCCATCTTAAGGGCGATCTGCTCGTCCTTGTCCCACGGGAAGTACAGGCCGTCGACAAGACCGCCATAAGCGTTGAAGTGCCAGTGGTTGGCGCGTTTATCGCCCTTGCCGTTGATAACAAACGTGGCAGCGGTGTCACGGAACCAAGCGTCGTCGGTGGTCATCTCGATAACGGTGACGTTCTCGTCTTCCTCAAAGACGGCCTTGCAGTTGGCGTAGTCGGCCTGGTTGGCGCATATGGTAACCGGGGTGAACTCGGCAATGGCGCGGGCGATGGCGGCATACTGCTTCTGAGCCGGCTTGGCACCATGGGCCCAAGTGTCGGTGCGATGGGGCCAACCCATCCACACGCGATCCTGCGGAGCGAACTCAGCGGGCATAAAGAAGCCGTCGGCCTTGGGGGTGGACTCGGACTCGGTAATCGTGCGCATAAGGCTTCCTCCAAATCGAACGATCGCTGTCTCGATCTGTAACATCTAGGGGCCGAATCCCCGTCTTGTTGTTACAGATCGAGACAAACCGTATGGCTCGGGACAAACAATCTCAATCTATAACAGATAGAGGCGATTTTGCCAGCCATATGTTACAGATTGAGATAGACGTAAAAACCACCACAAAGGTGCCTGTCCCCTTTGTGGTGGTTCTGGACTAGAAGGTTACTCGCTGTAGCGGGTGGCTATGGCAGCTCGCACCATTCCGGTGCTCATGAGGTAGGTCACCAGGAAGTAGCCACCGTACGCTGCCAGGAAGATCGCGCAAGTGAGGCCCACGGTGCCGCCGATGCTCATATTTCCGAATATACTCACCAGCTCGATGATCACCTTAAGTGCCACAAAGGAGTGCGCCAGGCCCACTGCCAGCGGGAACAGGAAGAATACCGCCTGCTGCGCCATCACCGAATGGCGAATCTGGCGGTCGTCGCAGCCGATCTGTGCCAGCACACGATAGCTGCGGCTGCCGTCGGCCACGTTGGAGAGTTGCTGGATCGACAGAATCGCCGCGCATGCAACGACCAATACAAAGCCGATGTAGATGGCTAGGTAGCTAATAAGACCGTTCATTTGCGCTGCCTGCGTGTACATCTCGGAGCGTGTGATGAAGGTTCCCCAAAACCCCGGCTCCTTGCCGTCAACGAGCAGATTGTCGAGCAGAGTGTATTTAATGCTCTCGTCTGCCTCGGTCGTATCCATCCCCTGTTTGTAGTTAACGAGCAGGCTACTGGAATACGGCTGCAGATTAAGTTGGGACAACAGTTCGTCGGCAACGACGACGGTACCCGGATTACTGCCCATCGCCGAGTTGGCGATGGCCGCCGTATCTTCGTCCGACTTATCGGTTGCGGGTTTGAGCGTATGCCCGCCCAAGGTAAGGGCATGGCCGCCAGCCATATACTTGGTGTACAGGTCGACCAGCTCGCCGCCCATATCACACGTGAGCAGATATTGGTCGCGGCCAATGCTCACCGGCTCCTCGCCCATCATCTGGCGCAGTTTGTTGTACTGGCTCGCCGGCGTCACAAACAGACCCATCGTATCGGCATTGCTACCCCCGAACGCCTTGGGAAGCTTTTCGCCCATGGTCTTGCACATCTCACTTGGGGTCACCGAAGGATTCGAGCCGCCAACCGGGTAACTCAGATACGAATCGATCTGTACATGCTCACCGGCAACATCGGCGATATCGACCTTCTTGCCGGTCTCGTCGTTGTTGTCCGCCGACTCGCCCTTGCCGTGCCATGCGGGGTACAAATCGACCGTTGTATCGGCCAGCACCATGCGATCGGCTTCATCAGACGGATTGACGTACTCTTTGTAGTAGTCGAGAGTATCGGGCGTGTAATAGACATACGTCTGAGACACATCAACAGGGTTATAGCGCTCCAGGTTTTCGTTCATCACGTTGGCAATCGACATACCGCACGTCACCGAGGTGATGGCCAAAAACAGGAGCATCGCGATGACGCCCATCGAAAAGCACACCGTGTTGACCTTGGCCGCAAGCTGGCGCACGATAAACATGTTGAGGCCGCGCCAATACACGCCGCGCAGGCTCTGCAGCAGCTTGATAAGCATGCCCGAGAGTCCCCAAAACAGGGCAAAGGTACCCACGGTAACCATAGCGGTCGTAATGCCAAACTGGTTCATGGCCTCTTGCAGCTTGCTGTCCGTCGCGGTTAGCGGGAACCCATCACGTAGCAGACGGTAATAGGCCACGCCCACAAGCACCACGCCCACGGCAAAGATGGCAATCGCGATCCAGGGGTTGCGTGTCTTGATGCTCTCGTTGCGACGCTCGGCACCCATAAGCTCGATGAGTTTGGTACGACGCACGGCGCGAAGGTTCAGCAGTAGCGTGAGCACAAACATTACGAGCATGCAGGCAAGGGTCAGGTTGAACGCATGCACCGAGAAAAAGAAGTGGAAATTGGCGATCTGTGTCTTAAAGAGCGAGGCCGTAAAGAACGTCATGAGCTGGGAGAGTCCCACACCCAGCACAATGCCGGCGACAAAGGCCACAACCGATACTATCACGGTCTCGAGCGCCATGATCGTGGCGACGCGCCCGCGCCCCATACCGAGCACCTGGTACAGGCCAAACTCCTTCTTGCGGCGTTTCATGATGAAGTTATTGGCATACACCATCAAAAAGGCCATGACACCGGCCAAAAAGTACGTCAGGTAGCCGAGCATGCTGCCCATAACCTGCGCCAAGCCCTCTTCATCGATTCCGGCGATGTCGACCTGCATCGAGATGGTATTAAAGGCATAGAAGACCGTGACGCCCAGGGTGAGCGTCAAAAGGTAGACGAGGTAGTCGCGGCCGGCGCGGCGGACGTTGCCCCAAGCGAGTTTACAGAGCATCGGAGCCCTCACCGCCCATCATGGCAACGACCTCCATAATGCGGTCGAAGAACTCGCGGCGGCCGGTGTCTCCGCGGCGCAGCTCGGTGAAGATCTTGCCGTCGCGAATAAACAGCACACGGCTCGTGTAGCTGGCGGCAAAGCTGTCGTGCGTGACCATGAGCACGGTGGCGCGCAGGCGGCGGTTAAGGGCCTCCAGGCTCTCGAGCAGCAGGCGAGCGCTCTTGGAATCGAGGGCGCCGGTGGGCTCGTCGGCCATGATCATGGTGGGGTCGGTGACGAGCGCGCGAGCCGCGGCAACGCGCTGCTGCTGACCGCCGGACATCTGGTAGGGATACTTGTCGAGCACCTGACTGATGGACAGGCGCGCTGCCACATCCTGCACGCGGGTCGAGATCTCTGCCGAGTTTGTGCGGGCGATGGTGAGCGGCAGGGCGATGTTCTCGCGTGCCGTGAGCGTATCGAGCAGGTTGGAGTCCTGGAAGATAAAACCAAGCTCCTCGCGGCGGAACTGCGAAAGCTTAGCCTGCTTCATGCGCGTCACGTCCTGGCCGTTGATGCGGATCGCGCCGCTTGTGGCACTATCGATGGTCGACACGCAGTTGAGCAACGTCGACTTACCCGAGCCCGAAGCGCCCATGATGCCAACGAATTCGCCGCGGTTGACGGTAAAGCTGACGTCGTTGAGCGCGCGGGTCACGTTGCCCAGCGCTCCGTATACCTTTTCGAGATGCACGACTTCCAGTACCGGGGTCGCCATGTGCGTGGTTTGCATACCGAGTCCTTTCTTGCGATTAGTCTACGGCATCTATAGTCGCAAGAAGCCGAGTCGGCTACCATCGATATCGCTTACGCTTGCCTTACCGTTGCGTAAGGTAGGGGTAGTCTTTTTGGGACGGGGCTTTTTAGCTACCCTATCCGTAGCCTTCGAAGCATGAGGCCGCATTTGACATAGGGCAGCTAAAAAAGCCCCGTCCCAAAAAGACTACCCAAATGAGCTGCCTTGTCATGTGTCGATGTTGAGAGAGGACTCCTGTTGAAGACTGTTCATGTTGCCGCTGGGATCATTCGCAAGGAAGGATCCGATGAGCTGCTTGCCGTGCAGCGCGGCTACGGCGACATGCAGGGACTTTGGGAGTTCCCCGGTGGCAAGCTCATGCGCGGCGAGACGCCCGAGGACGCCGTACGCCGCGAGCTCATGGAAGAGCTGCAGGTAAAAGTCACCAACCTGCGCGATTTCTATACCGTTGAGTACGACTACCCCGATTTTCATCTCTCCATGGAGTGCTACTACTGCTCGCTCGCCGATGACTCCGATGAGCCCCAGAAGCACGACCGCCAGCTCGATATCCGCTGGATTCCGCGCACCTCGCTTGCCACCGTTGAGTGGATGCCCGCCGACAAAGGGCTTATCGATGCTCTGATTGAGTTGAAGGAAGATCGGCTTGAGGCCAACGGCGCCGCCGATGACGCCACGCCCAACACGGCCGACAAACCCGCCACCAAGCCCAAGCGCGCACCTAAGCGCCGCAGCAAAAAGCGTCCCAAGCCAGGTCTGCTCGACGGCATCGATACCTCGGACCTCTCCGCTGACGAGCGCGAACTGGTGCGCCGTCGCGCCGCTATAAAAAAGTCCATGAAGGGCAACAAGCGCGCCAACACCAAACCCGAGCTGCTCGTTCGCCAGCGCCTGCGGGCAGCGGGCCTTACGGGATACCGTCTGGAATGGAAGGTACCCGGCAAGCCCGACATCGCCTTTCCCGGGCGCAAGATCGCCATTTTCGTCAACGGCTGCTTTTGGCATCGCTGCCCTAAGTGCAATCCGAGCCAGCCCAAGCGCAATGTTGAGTTTTGGGAGGCAAAGTTTCGCCGCAACGTCGAGCGCGACCGAGCCGCCATCGATGCGCTTACCCAAATGGGCTGGACGCCCATCACCGTCTGGGAATGTGAGCTCAAGAAAGACCGCATCGACGCCACCATGGAAAAGGTCATCGAACAGGTACGCGCCGCCGCACCGCAGCGCTAACAGCGATCATTCACACGCTCCGCACGTCCGCGCCACATCCGAGCCGCAAACCTTAGAAAGCCCTTAAGCTCAAAACCTTTCAAGAGTGTTATTCGATACCTTTGACCTGCAGTTTCACTGTTATAACAAACCTGATTAAGCCTTTCTTTAGTGCTTCTTTGCAGCAGCCGCGGCATAATACTGCCAACGAACGGGACCTAGCAGCACACCCCGTGCGCAACCTTTTGGTGGACATCGAGACGGAGGAAGCCCCGCAGCGCGTGCGCGCAGCGGGGCTTCCGACATGTCCGAGGACGTTCTGAGAGATAGGCCCTTTTCCGTTTCCAGACGGCCCGGTGGGATCGGAGTACCCTTGCTGTTACTCTGCTTTGCCCACAGAGTTGAGGTTGGTCATGCGGATCTTAACCAGCTCGGTGATCTCACGCATGCCCTCCTTGGCCGGCTTCTTGGGATCGAAGCAGGCGGGGTTCTCGGCCATGTAGGCCATGAAGCCCTTGGTGTAGGCCTGACGCAGCTCGGTAGCGTAGTTAACCTTGCAGATGCCGTTCTTCACAGCCTCGGCAACCTGCTCATCGGGCACACCGGAAGTGCCGTGCAGAACCAGCGGCACGTCGACGGCGTCGCGGATGGCCTTGACCACGGACTGCTCGATGTGCGGATCGCTCGTGTACACGCCGTGGCTGGTGCCAACGCCAATGGCCAGCGAGGTGCAGCCGGTGCGCTCGACGAACTCCTTGGCCTCGGCAGGATCGGTGTAGGGGCTCTCGCCCTCAACCGCGGGACCGTCGTCCTCCTTGCCGCCAACCTTGCCGAGCTCGGCCTCGACGGGCACGCCCATGGCGCGGCCAGCGTCGGCGACGGACTTGGTCAGGGCAATGTTGTCCTCGAAGGACTCGTGCGAGCCGTCGATCATGACGGAGGTGTAGCCCGTGCGGAAAGCCTGCATGCAGCGGTCATAGCCATCGCCGTGATCGAGGTGCAGAGCGACGGGCACGGAAGCGCGCTCGGCAGCGGCCTTCACCATGCCGTAGAAGTAGTCCAGACCAGCGGTCTTGATGGTGCCCGGGGTGGTCTGCATGATGACGGGGGACTTAGTCTCCTCGGCAGCGGCCAGAACGGCCATAACAAACTCGAGGTTCTCGACGTTGAACGCGCCGACGGCGTAGTGACCGGCCTGAGCGTCCTTGAGCATCTTTTCGGTGGTAACAAGTGCCATGAGCGTTTGCTCCTCTCCCTCGCCCGCATCTGGACATCGGGCGTAGTTGTTCACAAGGCGTTTTACCTTGCGTTTTACTGCGCTCATTGTATGAAATTCAGCGGCTTTGCACGTGCGAGATATTGAGTCCATGCAGGCCAATACAATCGTTTTTGAAAAGTAAACGGAAGGAATCGGAACCGAGTGGGCGTGTTCGATATTGAATTTTGAGCGTTTAGCGTCTTTCTTTTATAGAAAAGATAAGTAATCGAAAGGTGTTTTCTTACTCAAAAAGAAAATGAACGAAAATAGAGTCAACACAATTCCTGCAAATATAGCCGAGAATGGAGCAAACATGGCCCAAGCTACCAACCGTGCTTTTGCTGACGAGCGCCGTACCGCCATTATGGAAATACTCGAGCATAACGCCTCGGTGCAGGTAGCAGAAATCGCCCAGACCTTTGGCGTGTCCTCCGTCACCGCCCGCGCCGACCTGGACGCGCTCGCCGAAGCAGGCAAGCTGCGTCGCACACATGGTGGTGCCGTATCGCTCCACAAACGCCTGACCGTCTCCACGCAGGATCGCCGCATCAATGTCAACGTCGCCGCCAAGCAGGCCATCGCGCAAAGCGCCATCGAGTTCGTTAATGACGGCGACACGCTGCTCGTCGACTCGGGCACCACGGCGCTCGAATTCGTCCGGCTCCTCGATCAGCGCGACGGCATCACCGTTATCACGGCCGACATTACCATCGCCGATTATATCGACGAGAGCATGCCCTCGGTCGATGTCGTTATGCTGGGCGGGGCACTGCGCAAAGGTCATCGCTATCTGTACGGCCCACTTACCATGCAGGCGCTCCAAATGGTCCACGCCGACCTTGCCGTCATGTGTCCTGGCGCTTTTGTTCCCGGCTGCGGCTTTACGACCGACTTTCCGCAGATGGCCGAGACCAAAGCGGCTATGGTCGGTGCCGCCCGTCAAAGCGTCGCCCTCATGGACGCCAGTAAGGTCAACGGACGCGGCATGTACCGTTTTGCCGAGCTTGCCGACGTCGACATCATCGTGATGGACAGCGACCCCGACGCCGCCGTCGCCACCTCAATCGCCGAGGCCGCCGACAGCGCACGTCCAGCCCTCATCATCGCCGGCGCTTAAACAAAAACCACCACAAAGGGCCTGTCCCTTTGTGGTGGTTTTGCCCGTTAAAAGCGAAATATCGCTACTTGGAAAGCTCGTCGGCGAGGGCCTCGATCTGGGCGCGCGATGTGTCGTTGAGCGATCCCAGCACGGTCACCTTGTTCTGCGCCAGGGTGATGTCCTTCATGCCCTCGAGCTCCTTGGTCATAACCTTGGCAGCGGTGGGCGCCCAGGAACCGGCCTCGACGAGCGCCACGGTGCGGTTCTGGTAGGCATGCTCGGCAAGCGTGTGGATAAAGGTGCTCATGAACGGGAAGATCTCGCCCTGATAGGTGATAGAGGCGAGCACCAGGCGGTCATAGCGGAACGCATCCTCAACGGCCTCGGCCATGTCGTCGCGAGCCAGGTCAAAGACGGAAACCTTCTGGCCGCGAGCCTCGAGCGCTGCGGCGAGCTCCTCGACAGCGGCCTTCAGATGGCCGTAGACACTCGCATAGGCAATCGTGATGCCCTCGTCCTCGGGCTGATAGCTCGACCAGGTGTTGTAGGTGTCGAGGTAATAGCCCAGATTCTCGGTAAGGACAGGACCGTGGAGCGGGCAGATGATCTGAATATCCAGATCGGCAGCCTTTTTGAGCACGGCCTGCACAAACTTGCCGAACTTACCGACGATGCCAAAGTAGTAGCGGCGAGCCTCGCAAGCCCAGCCCTCGGGATCCTCGATGTCGTTGGCGCCAAACTTGCCAAAGCCGTCGGCGCTAAAGAGCACCTTGTCGGTGGCCTCATAGGAGAAGAGCACCTCGGGCCAGTGAACATTGGGGGCACCGACAAACGTCAGGCTGTGGCCGCCCAGGTCGAGCACATCGCCCTCTTTGACAACCATTTTGCGCTCGGGGAAGTCGGTGCCAAAGTAGTTGACCATCATGCGGAAAGCACCCATGCTGGCCACAATCTGCGCCTGGGGATAGCGCTCCATAAAGGCGGCGATACCGGCGGAGTGATCAGGCTCCATATGATGGATGACCAGGTAGTCGGGCGTACGGCCATCGAGCGCGGCCTCGAGGTTGCCGAGCCACTCGTCGACAAAACCACCGTCGACCGAATCGGCGACAGCGATTTTATCGCCCAAGATAACGTAGCTGTTGTATGCCATACCGTTCTCGGACACATCGTACTGGCCCTCGAACAAGTCAATGTCGTGGTCGTCGACGCCAATGTAGCGGATATCCTTGGTGATCTCCATCAGACAAAGCCTCCTAGATAGACAAAATAACCTGTCTATAATAGCACTTGGCAGCATTCCAACTGTTATCTGCCGGCATCCTTACCGATTGTTATTGAAATACGATAAATCGTCGTTTACCTGCGCAAACTATGAGCGTGGCATCGCCGTGCTATGTCGAATAATGAGCTGGCCGGGAATACGGATAGCAACGGTTTTGCCCGCCGTACCCGCCTCGGGAACCGCGTGCTCAAACACCTCGCGTCCACGCTGATGTAAATCGAATCGAACGGTCGTGAGCTCGTTATGCGCGACAAAGTCGTCGAGCGAATCGTCGACGCCCACCACGCTTACGTCCTCGGGCACGCGCAGGCCGCTATCACGCAGCGCGGCAATCGCGCCATTTGCCATCTGATCGTTTGCCGCATAAATCGCCGTCATGGTGCGATCGTGCTCGGCCAGGTACCTGCCGGCCTCGTAGCCGCTGTTGGCAGACCAGTCGCCCTCGAGCGGCGCCTGCGGCTTAATGTGCTTGTGCTCGAGCGCATCCTGCCAGCCGGCGCGACGAAATTGCTCGTCGACCGAGAACGACGGGCCGCCAATATAGCGAATTTGCTCGTGCCCCAGCTCAAACAGATGATCCATAAGCAAGAGCGAGCAGCCGTAATGGTCGGAGTCGACCGTGGTCACCCGCGGGTGCGCGTACATGGTAACAATAACCGTGCCAATGCCCGGCAGCGGATCAAACGTCTCAAAATCGGGCGCCATGCGGCTCATGCCGATGATGATGCCGTCCACCGGCAGCGCAGCCATACGACGCGTGGCCTCGGCAAGCGAAAACTCCTCGGTCTTGGACATCTCGACCAGCGTGATGGCGCAATTATGCTCTCGAGCAGCGCTGGCGATGCCATCGATCATTGAGAGGTTGCCAAACTTGGTGATATCGTTGACGCACAGACCGACCGAATGGTAACGGCCGTCGCGCAGCGAGCGGCCGGCATAACTCGGACGAAAACCGAGCTCTTGCATAGCGGCCTGCACGCGCTGGCGCGTCTGCTCGTTAACGTTGGGCAAGCCGTTGGCGACGCGCGAAACCGTCTGCTGCGAAACACCGGCAGCGCGGGCGACGTCGGCCATGGAGACCGGACGCGTACCTGTATCGTTGGACGAGTGCCTTGCCACAGAATCACCTTCACCCTTGCGAGATCTGAATAGCGTGCATGCCGGCCCGGGCAGAAATACACCCCGCGCCGAGGCCCGCTATCGTCGGACGCATGTTAACGTACTCTACTTTTTCTATCTGCATCTCTTCTGCTTTATAAGTCCATACGGCGGTACCGTTCACGGCTGTAATTCTACCGACTACCGGATTCTCAAAAAGTGACAAGCGATCTGTTATGAGTACGTTAACATAGCCCGTAACGTGCGGCATCGTGAACACTTGGTTCATGCTGCTTCAAGTTGTTAACGTACTCATAGCGACGCAAAACTCACCCGTGCGCGCCAAGGAAAGGACTCCCATGACCACCCCCGACGAAAAGACACTCACCATGCTCACCAGACTGTTTGAGGAGGAGTTTGGCCCCATCGGCGACCGCCAGGTGCTCTACGTGCACGCACCCGGCCGTTCTGAGATCAGCGGCAATCACACCGATCACGAGGGCGGCCATGTTATCGCCGGCTCGCTCGATGTCGCCGTTGACGGTATCGCCGTGGCAACCGACTCCAACAAGATCCGCGTCGCCGACGAGGGCTATCCTACCTTTGAGATCACGCTCGACACGCTGGATATTCAGGAGTCCGAGAAGGGCACGTCCGCGAGCCTCGTCCGCGGTATGGCCCACGAAATCGCCGCTCTGGGCGTTGAGCCCCAGGGCTTCGACTTCGCCTTCACCTGCTCCGTTCCCTCGGGCGGCGGTCTTTCGAGCTCCGCTGCTGTCGAGGCGGCGTACGGTCGTGCCATGGAGGCGCTCTGGGGCGCACCCGCCATCGAGCCCGTCGCGCTCGCCCAGATGAGCCAGCGCACCGAGAACAACTATTACGGCAAGCCCTGCGGTCTTATGGACCAGGCCGCCGTGTGCCTGGGCGGCCTTGCCTACATGGACTTTGAGGACCAGGCTCAGCCTAAAACCCAGAAGCTCGAACTCAACTTTGAGGATCACGGCTATGCGCTCGTGCTCGTTAAGGTTGGCGCCGACCATGTGGCAGCTACCGACGACTACGCCGCCGTTCCGCGCGAGATGCAGGACGTCGCCGCCGAGTTTGGCAAGACGCGCCTGTGCGAGGTAAACGTGGCGGATTTTGACGCCAAGCTCCCTGAGCTACGCGCCAAGCTGGGCGACCGTGCCTGCCTGCGCGCCGTTCACTACTGGTACGAGAACGGCCTGGTCGATAAGCGCTGGGCAGCCCTTAGCGCCGGCGACATCGACCAGTTCCTGGTCCTGACGCGCGAGTCCGGTGCCAGCTCCGCCATGTACCTGCAGAATGTCGTCGCCAAACTGGGCTCCGAGCAACCTTCCATGTATGCCTTGGCGCTGGCCGAGCATGTGCTCGACGGCCGCGGCGCCGTCCGCATCCACGGTGGCGGCTTTGGTGGCACCATCCAGGCCTTCGTGCCGCTCGACCTGGTCGGCACCTTCATCACCAAGATGAACGGCTGGCTGGGCGAGGGCTCTGCCCGCCACTACGCAATTTCTGACAAGGGGGCTTACGCAGCATGGCTGTAATGACTGATGTGCGCGAGGCCGCGCAGGGCCTGATTGAGTATGCCATCCATCGATCCATGATCGGACAGGATGACCGCATCTGGGCCTACAACACCATTCTCGAGTGCATCGGCGCCACGGGTCCCGCGCTCGACATGGCTTGGGCGATGCAGAACGAGAAGCTCTCGCTCTTGCACCCCGATACGCTCCCCAATTTTGACCTGGAGGGCACGCTTGCCGCGCTTTCCGAGGACGCCGTTGCCAACGGCGCTGCCGAGGACACGGCGTCGGGCCGCGACCGCATCGCCATGCGCATCATGGGCGCGCTCATGCCGAGGCCTTCGGTTGTAAACGAGGAGTTCAACGGACGCATGGGCGTCAACGAGCCCCGCGCCGCGACCGACTGGTTCTATGGTCTGTGCTGTGACGCCGGTTACGTGCGCCGCGCCGCCATCGCGCGCAATATCAAATGGAGCACCCCCACCAACTGGGGCGACCTGGAAATCACCATTAACCTGTCGAAGCCCGAGAAGGACCCGCGCGACATTGCCGCGGCCGGCGCCGCAAAGAACACGGGCGAGAAGTATCCCGCCTGTCAACTGTGCATCGAGAACGAGGGCTACCCTGGACGCTCCGCCGCAGCCGACGGCGGCGCCCATCCCGCTCGCCAGAACCTGCGCGTTATCCCCATCCAGCTCGACGGCGAGCGCTGGGGCTTCCAGTACAGCCCGTACGCGTACTTTAACGAGCACTGCATCGCTATGAGCGCCGAGCATCGCCCGATGCACGTCGACCGTAAGGGACTGACCTGCCTGCTCGATTTTGTGGACCTGTTCCCGCACTACTTTATTGGCTCCAACGCCGACCTGCCCATCGTGGGCGGCTCGATTCTGTCGCACGACCACTTCCAGGGCGGCGCGCACGAGTTCCCCATGATGCATGCCGCCGAGGTCTCGCAGTTTAACGTGCCCGGCTTTGACCAGGTCAGCGGCACCGTGTTGCAGTGGCCGCTTTCGGTGCTGAGACTGCGCTCGCACGACCGCGCCCAGCTGCTCGACGCCGCCGAGAAGATTATCCTCGCCTGGCGCGAGTGGACCGATGAGTCTGTGGGCGTCATCGCGCACACAGCCGACGGCGTGGCGCATAACACTGTGACGCCCGTCATCCGCCGCGTCGACTCTCGCGGCAATGCCGGCGGCGAGATCTACGAGGCCTACCTGGCGCTTCGCTGCAACATCACAACCGACGAGCATCCGCTGGGCGTATTTCACCCGCATGCCGAGTACCACCATATTAAGAAGGAGAACATCGGCTTGATCGAGGTCATGGGCCTGGCCATTTTGCCGCCGCGCTTGGTTCCCGAGCTCGGCGCTGTCCGCGAGCACTTGCTGGCAGCCAAGGCCGATGTCAGTTACGACCTTGCCGGCGCGCTCGAGGGCGACGACCTTTGCCGCAGCCACGCCGCATGGGCCGAGGACGTCTTTGCCCGCCGCGCCGACGAGCTTACGGCGGATAGCGCCATCGACATCCTGCATGAGGAGGTCGGCATGGTGTTTGGCCACGTGCTCGACAACGCCGGCGTCTTTAAATGGGACGAAGCCGGTCGCGCCGCCCAGCAGCGCTTTATCGACTCGCTGTAGAGAACGGGTCCGAACGTTCAACAGCAGCCCGCACGACATAGCCACCTATACGACAACGGCGCCTGCCGGCAATATCGCCGGCGGGCGCCGCTTTTGGTGCAAGGGCAGCTAATTTGGGACGGGGCTATTTTGACTACTTTGCATCTAGAAGTAGTCAAAATAGCCCCGTCCCAAATTAGCTGCCTCTCATGAGAGTGGAAAATCTCCCACTCTAAGCCCGCTTGCGAGCCCAAAATGGGAGATTATCCACTCTCGTTTTGTTCGGTACGCCGTAACTCTAAAGTTCGGTTACCTCTACGCTGTTGTAGACCTCGTCCCAGCGGTCCATGATCAGGTGGCCGGTCTTGGGATCCATGGCGTTGAGCTTGCCGCAGGTATTGGCGGTCTTGAGCACCGTGACGTCGTCGGCGCCAGCAGCAATGGCATGCGCAAAACCGGCGATGGTCGAGTCACCGGAACCCGTCGCGTTCACAGCCGCAATCGCGGGCGTCTTGGCGCGGAACGCGCGGCCCTCATGGAATCCTACCGAACCGGCAGCGCCCATCGAGACAACGACCCAGGGAATACCAGCAAAGCGGCCATCGGCGGCAAGCGCCTCGCGCAGGGCATCGACATCATCGGTCGTAAAGGACGTACCCAGCAGGCCGTTAATCTCGGTCAGGTTGGGCTTTACGAGCTCGGGCTTAGCGTCGGACTCCAGCGCGGCCTCCAGCGATGCACCCGAGGTGTCGAGTAGCACCTTGGCGCCCGCCTCTTCGGCGATCTTGACGAGCTCGGCATAGTAGCCGGCATCGATGCCGCGCGGCAGCGAGCCCGAAAGCGTCACAACGTCCGCCTTCGCTGCAAGCTCGGCGAACTTGGCCGTAAAGGCCTCGAGCTCGGCCGGGGCGATCTGCGGGCCGCTCTCCAAAAGCTCGGTCTGATTACCCTCGTGCAGAATATTCAGGCAAATGCGCGTCTCGCCGGCAATGGGTACAAAGTCGTTCTTGACGCCGTCGGCATCCATAAGCTCGGCCATATAGGCACCCATGTGACCGCCAAGCAGGCCAGTCGCGAGCACGTCGTCGCCCAGCTGCAGCAGCACACGGCTCACGTTGAGGCCCTTGCCGCCAGCGGTCTTTTCGGGCGTCACCCGGTTAACATCGTCGATGACCAGCTTATCGAGCTGATAGCGCGTATCAATCGACGGGTTCATGGTAACAGTCAGAATCATATTGAACTCCTGTTTCCGGGGCACGACACGCGCGGCCCCAAACATACGATAGCTCGTTAAAGGATCTCGATCTCAAAGCCGCGGGTAACGGTCTCCCCCGGCTTGGCCACCAGGCAGCCACGCTTGTGCTCCAGAATATCGTCCTCGTCGGAGCAGGTGGACAGACCACCCCACGGTTCCACGGCCACAAAGTCGCCCTCGGGCTTGCTCCACACAATCAGGTATGGCATATCGGGGAACGTCAGACGCACGCCCTTGTCCTCGGTTTTCTTGGTAAGCGTAACCACGCGGCTCTCGAGCACGTCAAAGATGGTCTCTGCGAAGTCAAAGAGTTCGTGGGTCAGCGGCAGGTCATGGCCAACCATCGGGTTCTTGCTGCGATGCTCAACATCAATCAGGCCCGTCGAGGGAACGGCAGTACAGAGCTCGGTGGCCTCGCGCTGCTCAAAACGAAGCTCGTAGTCGTCATAGGACTCGCCCTCGTCAAGCGGGCACTTAAAGCCAGGGTGACCGCCCACAAAGAACGGCATGTCCTCGGTGCCCTCATTGGTCACCTCGTACGACACGGCCACCTTCTCCGCATCGATCGTGTAACGAGCAACGATCTTAAACGGATACGGGTACTGCTCGAGCAACTCGGCATGGTCGGCAGAGCTTAGGCTCAGCGCAACCATGTTGTCGCTCTGCTCCTCGAGTTTCCACTCCTGTTTGCGCGCAAAGCCGTGGCGGGCGAGCTTAACCTCGCGGCCGCCCATGGTCATTGCGTGACCGTCGCGAAGGCCGCCGCAGATTGGGAAGCAAATGGGTGCCTGGCCCGACCAGACTGCCGGATCACCCTGCCACAGGTACTCACGGCCGTTGGCCGCAATAGAAGTGAACGACCCGCCCGCCGTGCTCAGTGCCACGCGGATAGAACCGTTATCAAGAACAAACTCCATAGGAGCCTTCCCTTTCTTACGACAGCCCACCAAGTCAATAGGGCTGATAGAAAACCGGCCCGCGCCCCCTCACAGAAACGCGAGCCGTCAATTGAAAAGCTGCAGAATGCCGGGTACCGCCAAGAGCGAAGCACTCAAGCCAAGCAAGCAAACGTGTTATCGGAGCAGCTTACCGAACCAGAAAGCTTCGCAACAACAGCGGTAACCCTGCAGGTACCCCCAACGTCAGCGAGCGGCGCTCAGGTGCCCCAGGTCGCCGCGAAAGAGGAGCGACGCGTACTTCATGTACGCGAGCGACGGTTTGAGCGACGAGATGGGGTGCCTGAGCGCCGCGCAGCGTCGACCCGTTACGCGGTTTGGTAAAACCGCGTAACCCCACTAGTCGTGGTATTCTCCGCGGTCCCACTTCTCGAGGAACTCATCAAAAAAGTGCGGGTCGGCCTGAGCCTCGGCGTCGGCCTTATTGCAAGCATCGATCTTGGCGATCAGGGCATCGTGCTCGGGGGTCTTCTCGTAGGGCTCCTCCAGGAAGGCAAGCATGATATCGGCCATCAGGAACTCACCGGTGATCTTGCCACCAAAGCCCACGATGTTGGCGTTGAGCTCGCGACGGGCATACAGGGCAGAGGTCATGTCGCGAACCAGGGCGCAGCGGGCGCCGGGAACCTTGTTGACGGCGTTGGTGATGCCGATGCCGGTGCCGCACAGGGCCACGCCAAAGTCGGCCTTGCCGCTGGCAACAGCCTCGCCCACGGCCTTGCCGTAGATGGGATAGTGCGTACGGGTGTGGCTGTAGGTGCCGCAGTCGAGCACCTTGTAGCCAGCCTGCTCCAGGCGGTCGGCCAGATAGATCTTCTCGTCCGTAACGATATGGTCGCAACCGATTGCGATGGTCTTCTTCATCAGAACGTCCTTTCGTCTGAATTCACAAGTTGAGGTAGAAGTTCGAGTTCTCGGTGGCTCTCGTTAGGCCATCTTGTTGAGCATGTCGACACGGATCTGGTGACGGCCGCCGGCGTACTGGGCACGCAGGAACTCGCGGGCGATCTTCTTGGCGACCTCGGTTCCCACAACGCCCGGGCCCATGGTGACCATGCGCGAGCCGTTGTGCTCGCGGGTCATGTAGGCGGAACGCTCGTCGGAAATGTTAGCGACGACCATGCCCTTGATCTTGACGGCGGCCATATAGGAGCCGACACCGTACTTATCGAATGCGAAGCCCTGGGAATCCTTGTGCTCCAGCAGGTCCTTGGCAACGGCGGTAGCGGAATCGACAAAGTCCGCGGCAGGGGTCTCGGAATAGTCGACGACCTCGTGACCATCGGCGATGAGCATCTCCTTGATGGACTCCTTCATCGACATACCGTCGGCATCGGAAGCGATTACAACCCTCATGACATCCTCCTTGAGAGATACGCAGGTGCGTTGTTTCTGTTTGGAAGTGTTGAATCTCGTTCAGGTCCGGGCATCTGAATGTGCGATTCTTCACTGTTCATGTTTATTTGAACACATTCGAACAGTAACTGCAACAACTTTTTGTTTATCTTTGTTCTTTTTTGAACAAATACCGTTCACGGATGATTGCTGACCGTTTGGACCGGGCGCGGGCGTAGCGACCATGTGTTCAACAAACAAAAGGGCGGCCGAGAACGTGTCTCGGCCGCCCTTCGGCGGTATGCCACGGTATATACAGCTGTTTTAGCTACTAGGACTGCCCGCCCTTCTTGGCATGCTTGGACGGAGTGCCCAGAAAGCGGCCCGTCAAATAATTCGTCGGCCCGGAAATATCAATCCCCAGCAGTGTGTGCCCCAGCCACAAAAACGCCGCGAGCACCAGCAATGGGATAACGCACGAGGTCACTATCATCACGATGACACCTTCGATCAGATCGGTCACCTGCTGCACAATCTCATCGGTCATCTGCTTGGCGCCGCTGGTCACCGTCGTGACAAGACCCGAGGCACCGTCGGCAAGCTGTTCAAGCACGTTCTTGGACTCTGCGGACTCAGTCTTTTTCTTGTTTGCTTTGGAGCTATCGCTATCTGCCGCACTCGCAGCGTCAGTCGCCTTTTGCTCGGCCGCCTCGATGCTCACTCGATACGTTTCATCAACCTTCTGCGACACCCATACGCTCGCGGGCACCAACACCATGCTAATGATGGCGACCACCAGCACACGCGTTGCCACGCGACGAATGACCGTGCTCGTGCTCCAGCGTCCGTGAATGCCAAGCGACGCTGCAAAGAGCACTAGCGCAAACGGGATCAGGATGCCCAGGCCAACCGACCACAAAATCGTGAGTAAATATTTCTCTAGGTATAGCACGGCAAGCACGATACCAAGATTACCCGAAAGCTGTGCGAGCTGCTCGGCAACCGGCGTTCCCGTATCGCCCGGCAGCGCAGTGATACCCGCAGATAGGGCGACGCACGAGGTCGTGAGCGCCAATACATTGCCCTTCTTTTGATCGATGACCTCGATGGTGGAGTCCCAAGTCTTGGTATCGGCAAAATGCGGACGAGCCACAAACCCCGACAGCAGCGCCAGTACCACAAGCGCAACGATGAGGCCAATCTGCAGTTTTTTGTTTGCGCACACGACATCGGATAGGCTGGGCTGCAGCTCGGTCACCGTTGTTTGCTCGGTTATCTGGACAGGACGCCCATGAGCCATCTCGCCCGCGTCTCTCTTTTGAATCGATCCGTTGTCCGGCATTTGGATACCTCCTCATTCCGGCCTGTATTGCGGATGGAAGTATACCCACCCAGCGAAAAACCGAACGGGAGGAGGCGCAACGGGCTGCCGCATGACCCGCTTGCCACGAAATGGGCCCATCTACTACGTTTAACTGCCCATCCCCGACCATGCCCCGTGGCGTAAAAACAAAACCACAGGTAGAACGCTTGCAGTTTTTCATGAAACGCGGGTATGGACGGGGGTATCGGGTTAAACGTAGTAGATGGGCCATTTTCGTGGCGACGCTGCCAACCGATCCCCTGGGGACGGAGGAGAACGGATCATTTTGGGCCGTCAGCCCCTATTTCACCGCAACTTGGAGGAGGACAGAAAAAGCCCTGCTGCGGGTAGCGGCAGGACTTTTGGAAGGGGCTTGGTTGTGAGGGCTCGTTAGGCGAGCTTGGCCTCGAGCTCGGCGATGCGCTTGTAGGCATCGATGGTAAAGCGGGCCTGCTTCTCCAAGATCATAGTGGTCATGAGAGTGTCCTGAGCGTGAGCCATGATGAAGGTCATCTCCATCTCGCCGCCGCCGGCCTCCTGCGAAAGCAGCTTGGTCTGCGTGTCGTGGGCGCCGATAAGTGCATCGCTGGCATCCTTGTGCAGCTGTTCGGCCTTCTCAAAGTCACCCTCGCGAGCAGCATCGAGCGCTGCAAGCAGATCGGTCTGGGCGTCACCTGCGTATGCGACAATCTCGAATCCAACCATCGAGATTTCTTCTTTGGTTGCCATATTGCGTTCCTTTCACATATGAACCAACGGAGAGCATCGCGTCCGGGCATCCGCGCTGCGCTGTGTATGACAGAAACAATAACATTCAAACAAAAAAGAACAATACAAAACGTAATTTCGAGCTATGAACGGTCAATTTTTGCCCGTGAACGGTTTCCAAACCATTTCGAACAATATCAAACATGATTAACGGAAACCCAAACAGGACCGCGCCCTAACGCAAATCGTGCACCGTATCGCCCTCTACGAGCACGCCGGGGATCAGCATGTGCTCCACGCCAGACGCAACTCCCTCGGCGCCGGCGATCTTGTCGACTGCCCACATGCCGACACGCTTGTTGTCAAAGCGCACGGTGGTCAGGCGACGATCGGGCACGATGTCGCCCAGACTATCATCAACCCCCACCACGCTCACGTCCTCGGGCACACGCCTTCCGCGCGACTCGAGTCCGCGAATGCAGCCGTAGGCCATGGCGTCATTGGAGGCATAGATGGCAGTACAGGTCGGATCGTCCGCCAGAGCCTGGCCTGCGGCATATCCACTCCGCGCCGTCCAGTCGCCACGGATGAGTCGCGGCAGCTCAATACCATGCGCACGCAATGTCTCGCGCCAGCCCTCCTCGCGCTGCATGCCCGAAAGCGAGCGTTCGGGACACGAGATAAAGTGCACGGTCTTGTGCCCCTGCCCCAGCAAGTACTCGACAACCTGGCGCGAACAATCGAACTGATCGTTATCGACCGTCGAGCACAGCGGGTGCTCCAGCATGGTAACGAGCACCGTCTGCATACCAGGCAGCGGCTCAAAGGTGCCAAAGTCCGCCGGCATGCGATTCATGATCACAACCATGCCATCCACCGGCAGTGCGCTCATGCGCGACGATGCGCTCTCGAGAGTATAGGGATGTCCATCTACTTTAGTGAGGGTAATGGCGTAGCCGTGCTTATCGGCGGCGGCGGCAAAGCCCTCCATACGGTCGAGGTTGCCGGTACCGGTAATGTTGAACATGGCGACGCCGACGGTCTTAAACTTGCCGCGGCGCAGCGATCGACCGGCAAAATTGGGGCGATACCCCAGCTCGCGCATGGCGGCACGCACGCGCTCCTTGGTCTCGGGGCGCACGCTGGGTGAATCGTGGACGGTGCGCGAGACCGTCTGTTCTGAGACGCCCGCGAGGAGCGCCACATCCTTAACGGAAACCGATTTTTTAACAGCGGCCATAGGTCGATCTTTCTATGTCAACGATGCCATTGGTGGCACCCTACGCAGTCAAATGAAACATCTTCAAGTATATCTAACGCCTCCCCCACCATACGCTCACCACCCAAAACCTACCGTTCACCGACATTTTTGCTTCCCCGAACGGCTTTTATCGCCCAAATGTTAACGTTGCCATTGTGCAAACACAGAGCCACCGGGCGGCTCAAACGTTTACGCGCAAGAAATCGACGGTCCGCAGGCACAGGGGCCATCGGTTCGCATCTTATTTTGTGTCACAAAATGGCAACGTCAGCATTTTGGCAACCAAACGTCAAAAGCTACCATCGTTGCTAACCCACCGACTCTTAGGAGCTTTGCATGGAGCAACTCATCGCCACCATCGAAAAGGGCCAGCCCTTTTTCAACGCGATCGCCCGCAACAAGTACCTCAAGGCGATCCGCGACGGTTTTATCTCCGTCATCCCCATCATCATCTTCTCGTCCATCTTCTGCCTGGTAGCCTCGGTCCCCAACATCTGGGGTTTCTACTGGCCCGATGACATCAACAACGCCCTGTGGAAGTGCTACAACTACTCCATGGGCATCCTGGCCATCGCCTGCGCCGCTACCACGGCCAAGCATTTCGCCGACGCCCAGAACCGCGATCTGCCCAAGAATAACCAGATCAACTTTATCTCGTGCATGTGCGCGGCCATCATCGGCTTCTTGCTCCTTTCGAGCGACACCATCGCCACGGATGCCGCCAGTGGCTTCAACACCACCTACCTTGGTTCCAAGGGCCTACTGACCGCCTTCATCGCTGCGTTTGTGACCGGCATCATTTACAAGTTCTTTATCAAGCGCAACATCACCGTCAAGATGCCCGAGCAGGTTCCGCCCAACATCTCGCAGACCTTTAAGGACATCATCCCCTTCTCCGTCTGCATCACCGTCTTTTGGGTCTTTGACATCGTCTTCCGCGCTGCCTTTGGCTTCTGCTTTGCCCAGGGCGTCATCCAGGTGTTCCAGCCCCTGTTCACCGCTGCCGACGGCTACATCGGCCTTGCTGTGATTTACGGCGCCATGAGCCTGTTCTGGTTCGTGGGCGTCCACGGCCCCTCGATCGTCGAGCCCGCCATCGCCGCCGCCCTCGTTTCCAACATGACCGACAACCTGGCTGCGTTCCAGGCCGGCCAGCACGCTTCCGCTGTCCTGACCCAGGGTGCCCAGTACTTCGTCGTCTGCATGGGCGGCACCGGCGCCACGCTCGTCCTGGTCTTTATGTTCTGCTTCCTGGCCAAGTCCCAGGAGATGCGCGCTGTCGGTAAGGCCGCCATCGTCCCCGTGTGCTTTGCCGTCAACGAGCCGCTGCTGTTCGCCGCGCCTATCGTGCTCAACCCCGTCTTCTTTGTCCCGTTTGTCTTTGCCCCGATCGCCAACATCTGGATCCTCAAGATCTTTATCGACTTCTTGGGCATGAACGGCTTTATGTACACCCTGCCTTGGACCGTCCCCGGCCCCATCGGCACCATCATGGGCCTGGGCTTCCAGCCGCTCGCCTTTGTGATGCTCGCCCTTATCCTGGTCGTCGACTTCGTTCTGTACTATCCGTTCTTCCGTGCCTATGACGCCCAGAAGTGCGCCGAGGAGGCCGAGATTTCCCAGGAGGAGCTCGCCGCCAAGAACGCCGAGAAGGCCGCCAAGCTCAACGATGCCTTCCAGGGCAAGGCCGATGCCAAGAGCGTTGCCGCCGGCGCTGCTGCCGAGGCCGTGGAAGCCGGCGCTCCCGCCGCTTCCGCAGCACCCGCTGCCGAGGCAACGGCCACCAGCGACCTCAACGGCAAACGCGTGCTCGTGCTCTGCCAGGGTGGCGGTACCTCGGGCCTGCTCGCCAACGCGCTGGCCAAGGCCGCCAAGGAGCGCGGCATCAATCTTGAAACCGCTGCCGAGGCCTATGGCAACCACGTGGACATGCTCCCCGACTTCGATCTGGTCGTCCTGGCCCCGCAAGCCGCAAGCTACCTGGCCGACCTGCAGAAGGACTGCGAGCGCGTGGGCAACAAGTGCGTCGCCTGCCGCGGTAAGCAGTACATTGAGCTTTCCCAGAACGGCGATAAGTCTCTCGCCTTCGTAAGCGAGCAACTCTCGAAGTAAGTAACGCACAGGGCCAGCCGACCATCCAAGACCGGCTGGCCCTTCGATTTAGACGATTGGATCATCATGTCCGTTAACCCTGCTAGCGTCACCAACCCGCCTGCGCAGTTTCCCGAGGACTTTGTCTTTGGCGGCGCCACTGCTGCCTACCAGGTAGAGGGCGAGACCCGCACCCACGGTAAAGGCAAGGTTGCCTGGGACGACTTCCTGGAGGCCCAGGGGCGCTTTTCCCCCGATCCCGCTTCGGACTTCTACAACCAGTACCCCGTCGATCTGGAGCTGTGCGAGGAGTTCGGCATCAACGGCATTCGCCTCTCCATTGCCTGGAGCCGCATCTTCCCCAACGGCACCGGCGAGATCAACCCCGAGGGCGTGCAGTTCTACCACGATCTCTTCGCCGAGTGCCACAAGCACCACGTTGAGCCGTTTGTCACGCTGCATCACTTCGACACGCCGCTTGCCCTCTTTGAGAAGGGCGACTTCCTCAACCGCGAGACCATCGATGCCTTTGTGGACTTTGCCACCTTCTGCTTTAAGGAGTACGCCGACCAGGTGACCTACTGGTTCACCTTTAACGAGATCTGGGCCGATGCCTCCAACACCTACATCGAGGGCACCTTCCCCGGCGGCGTCAAGGCGCATCTGGCCGAGGCTTTCCAGTGCGAGCACAACATGATGCTCGCCCACGCCAAGGCCGTACTGGCCTTCCACAACGGCGGTTTTAAGGGCAAAATCGGCGTCATTCAGTCGTTGGAGTTTAAGTATCCGCTCAACGAGAACGACCCCGCCGACATCAAAGCCGCCAACAACGAGCACGTGTTGCAGAACCAGTTCTTGCTCGACGCCACCTTCCGCGGCGACTACGCGCCCGACACCCTCGAGTGCGCCAACCGTCTGGCTGCCGTCTCGGGCGGCACCATCGAGATCCTGGACGAGGACCTCGAGATTATGCGCGAGGCCGCGCTCTACAACGACTACCTGGGCGTCAACAACTACCAGTGCCGCTTCTTGAAGGCTTACGACGGCGAGAACGACCTGCACCACAACGGTACGGGCGAGAAGGGCACCGGCCGCTGGCGCGTTAAGGGTATTGGCGAGCACGTGAACAAGCCTGGCATCCCCACCACCGACTGGGACTGGATCATCTATCCCGAGGGCCTGTTCGATCTGCTCGTCTACATTAAGCAGCGCTACCCCAACTACAAGCAGATCTTCATTACAGAAAACGGCATGGGCTACAAGGACCCCTACAAGGACGGTTTTGTGGACGACCAGCCGCGCATCGACTACATCGAGCAGCACTTGCGCTGGCTGCTCAAGGCCATGGAGGTGGGCGTCAACGTGGGCGGCTACTTCCTGTGGAGTCTGCAGGATCAGTTCTCCTGGACCAATGGTTACAACAAGCGCTATGGCTTCTTCTACGTTGACTTTGAAACCCAGAAGCGCACGCCCAAGGCAAGCGCCTACTGGTACAAGCACGTGGCGCAGACCCGTCGTCTGGACTAGCAGCTGGCGACCAGCGGAATTGCCCCGCTCACATAACCTGTCCCCATTTCTCAGCCGGGGGTGGCACGTCACACGGCGCGCCGCCCCCGGCCTTTTGTTTTTGTTCGGCTGGGGGGGCCGTTTGTCTCGATCTGTAACATCTAGCCGAGTTTTTGGTCCCTAGCTGTTACAAATCAAGACAAACCGGGAAGACGGGGCCGAATTGTCTAAATCTGTAACACTAAAACCGGTTTTGGACGTCTGGTTGTTACAGATTGAGATAAACGCACAGGACAATCCTCTCAATCTCGATCTGTAACATCTAGCCAAGTATTTCGGTCCTAACTGTTACAGATTGAGATGAACGAGCCAAGCACGTCTACGCCCGCAGGTCCTTCACGCTGGAACGCTCGACCAACACGCCCGAGACGAGCGTACGGCTTCTGGAGCTCGGGGCTTCCAGACCTGCGACGACCTCGTTAAGCGCACGGATGCCCAGCTCGCGGTGGCGAAACTTCACCGACGTCAGAATCGAGTTGGGGATCGTCTTGTAGAGCTCATCGTCGAAGCCGATCACGGACACGTCGTCGGGCACACTGAGCCCTTTGTCACGCAGGGCCATCATCACGCCGTTTGCCATGCAGTCGTTAGCAGCGAGGACCGCCGTGCAATCGGGCTTATCGGCAAGCACAAGGCCCGCGGCATAGCCACTATCCGCATTCCAATCGCCTTGCAGAGGCTCGGGCGGCTCAATGCCACGCGCCTCGAGTGCCGCACGCCAACCTTTCATACGGCACTGGCTCGACAGCGACTCTTTCTTACCAGAGACGAAGTACACGTTTTTATGCCCGTGATTCAAGAAGTATTCGCACGCCATGCGCGCACCACCCTCTTGATCGTCACTAACGGTAGAGCAGGTAGGATGTTCCATCGGCGTGATAATCACCGTCTTGAGGTCTTTCGGCGCCTCAAAGGTATCAAAGTCATCGACCATTTGACGCAGGTTGAAGATCATGCCGTCGACGGGAAGCTGCGACATCCTACGCGCCGCTTCGGCAAGGGTCATCTTCTCCCCCGCCCGCTTTTTGATCATCGTGAGAGCAAAGCCTCGCTCTTCGGCGGCATCGGCGATACCGTCAATCATGTCCACGGCGCCGCCCGACAAGTGGAACAGCACGACGCCGATGCACCCGTAACGGCCCAACTTGAGTGAACGCGCGGCAAAGTTCGCCCGGAACCCAAGCGCCTCCATGGCAGCATGGACCCTATCGCGCGTCGACTCGCGCACGCTATCGGGATCGTTGATCACGCGCGACACCGTCTTGAGAGAAACACCCGCGGCAATCGCCACATCGTTCATCGAGACGTTTTTCTTGTCCATCGTTGCCACTGCTTCTCCACTCGGTTCTCTATCGCTTGTTTTTTGCGTTCTAGCATACACTACCTGCCTGACTGATAAATCAGCCGTTTATCGGACAATATCGACCGTTCACCCGTAAATCCTTGTTGCTCTTCCAAAAATGTCTTACGTTGTCATTAACGAAATGACAACGTTGTCATTTCACAATGCCTTCCTTAAGCAGGAAGGTTTCCGGGCAGTCCTGACCATCCATCGACGACCAGTTCCATCCACATGCATCGCGCATCAAGTAACAAAGGAGCTTTATGGACGCCATCGTAAAGATGCTCGAAAAGCATCAGCCGTTCTTTGAGAAGATCTCGAGAAACATCTACCTCCAGGCCATCAAGGACGGATTCCTTGGGTGCATGCCCATTGTCCTCACCTCTTCGATCTTCCTGTTGATTGCCACCCTTCCCGGCGTAGTTGGCATCACGCTGCCCCAGCCGCTCATCGACTGGTGCAATAAGCTGTACAACTTCACCATGGGCGTCATGGGCATCATGGTCGCCGGCACCACCGCCAAGAACTTTACGGCTTCCATGAACCGTCGCATGCCCGCCGGCAAGGTGCTCAACGACGGTTCCACCATGGTTGCCGCCCAGTGCAGCATGCTTTTGCTCGCCGTTACGCAGTTCACCACCAAGCTCGACGGCTCCGAGCTTTCGGTCTTCGATTGCACCAGCATGGGCACGCGCGGTCTGTTCTCGGCCTATATCGCCGCGTTCATTACCGTGTGGGTCTATAAATTCTGCGTCTCGCGCGATTTGACCATTAAGCTGCCCAAGGAAGTCCCGGGCGCCATCGCTCAGAACTTCCGCGACATCATCCCCTTTGGCGGCGCCGTCATCATCTGCGGCATCATCGATGTCGTCGTGCGCAACCTCATGGGCGTTCCGTTCTCCGAGCTGCTTATCAAACTGCTCTCCCCGCTCTTTACCGCTGCAGAAACCTATCCTGGCCTTATCCTTATCCAGGCAGCCACCGCGTTCTTCTGGTTCATCGGTGTCCATGGTCCTTCGATTGTCCAGCCGGGCATCGACCCCATCCGTCTTGCCAACCAGGCCGAGAACCTGCAGGTTCTGCTGGCCGGTGGTCACCCCGCCCATTCCCTCACCTTCAACATGTCGCTCGTGGGTGAGTTCGGCGGCACCGGCGCCACGTTCATCGTGCCGCTTCTGCTGATTCTCTTCATGAAGTCCAAGCAGCTCAAAGCCGTCGGTAAGGCTTCGATTGTTCCTGTTGCCTTCGCCGTCAACGAACCGCTGCTCTTTGGCGCGCCGATGATCCTTAACCCCTACATGCTCATCCCCTTTGTTGCCGCCGGCTGCGTCAACGTGAGTGTTGCCAAGTTCTTTATCGATAACGTGGGCATGAACGGCTTCTCCTTCGTGGTGCCTTGGGCTACCCCCGCCCCCATCGGCATCTTCATCACCACGAACTTCCAGCTTATCGCCCTGGTATTTGTCGCGATCATCATCTTGCTGGACGCCATCATCTACCTGCCGTTCTTGAAGGCATACGATAAGCTGCTCTGCGACCAGGAGGCCGAACGCGCCGCCGAGCTGGGTCTCGAGTCCGATGGCGCTGCCACCATCGCCGCCAGCACCTCTGCGCCCGCTGTCGAGCAGACCACCGCTTCCGTCGAGCCGACCGCCGCTGCCGCCGACAGCAAGCCTGTCGCCGATCAGCCCGAGCCCGCCTCCGACGCATCCGCTAAGAAGGATGTCGATGGCCTGAAGGTCCTCGTCCTGTGCGCCGGCGCTGGCACCTCTGCCATGCTTGCCAACGCCATCAAGGAAGGTGCCGCGCAGACCGGAGAGAACATCGCTTCCTCCGCGGGCGCCTATGGTCAGCACACTGCCATCATGGATCAGTACGACGTTATCGTGCTTGCCCCGCAGGTTCGTAGCTACTACAACGACATGAAGGCCGACACCGATCGCCTGGGCATTAAGCTTCTCGCCCCGCGCGGTAAGGAATATATCGACCTTACTCGCGACCCCGCTGGCGCCATCAAGTGGCTCCGCGAGAACCTCGACTAGTTCCTCCCTCTGTTGGTGCCCGGATCCCCAGTTCGGGCACCTCTCCCTATTCGTATCCCGCAGAAAGGATGCCTCATGACCAACCCCATGCAGTTCCCCGACGGCTTTGTGTTTGGCGGCGCCACCGCCGCTTACCAGGTTGAGGGCGAGACCCGCACGCACGGCAAGGGCAAAGTGCCCTGGGACGATTTCCTAGCTGCCCAGGGTCGCTTCTCCCCCGATCCTGCAAGCGACTTCTACAACAAATATCCGGTCGATATCGACCTGTGCCAGCGCTTCGGCATCAACGGTATCCGCGTCTCCATCGCTTGGAGCCGCATCTTCCCCAACGGCACTGGCGAGATCAACCCCGAGGGTGTCGCCTTCTACCACGAGCTCTTTGCCACCTGCAATAAAGCCGGCGTTATCCCCTATGTCACGCTCGATCACTTTGATACGCCCGAGGCCTTTTACCAGAACGGCGGCGAAGGCTTCCTGACGCGCACGACGATCGACGCCTTTGTCGAGTACGCCAAGTTCTGCTTTGCCGAGTTCACCGAGGTCAAGCACTGGTTTACCTTTAACGAGATTCCCGCGACCGCCGAGGGCAGCTTTATCGTCGGCAACTGGCCGCACGGCGAGAAGTATCGCCTAGACAAGGCCTTCCAGCTTATGCACAACATGATGGTGGCCCACGCCAAGGCTGTCGTCGCCTTCCATGAGGGCGGCTTTGAGGGCGAGATCGGCATTGTCCAGAACCTAGAGCCCAAGTATCCCCTCGACCCCAACAACGCCGCCGACTGCGAGGCAGCTCGCATGGCCGACGTCATCAACAACCGCTGGGTACTCGACGCCACCTTCCGCGGCCACTATGCAGCCGACACCATGGAAGCCGCAACCAAGCTGGCCCATATCGCCGGCGGCGAGCTCGACGTCCGCGACGAGGACATCGCCGCGCTGACCGCCGCGCTCCCCTACAACGATTGCCTGGGCGTCAACACCTACAAGTGCCAGTTCCTGCGTGCTGCCGAGGGCGAAAACGACATCAACCACAATGGCACCGGCGACAAGGGCTCCTCGCGCTGGTTCCTCAAGGGCGTGGGCGAGTCGTGCGTGCGCGAAGGCGTACCCACCACCGATTGGGACTGGATTATCTATCCCGAGGGCCTGTACGACCTGCTGCTGCGCATTAAGAACGATTACCCCAACTACAAGAAGATCTACATCACCGAGAACGGCATGGGCTATAAGGACGACTTCGAGGATGGCTTTATCGACGACGCCCCTCGTATCGACTACATGCGCCAGCATCTCGCGTGGATCCTCAAGGCGATCGACGGCGGCGTGAACGTCGACGGCTACTTTGTGTGGTCGCTGCAGGACCAGTTCTCCTGGACCAACGGCTACAACAAGCGCTACGGCCTGTTCTACATCGACTTTGAGACCCAGAAGCGCTATCCCAAGGCGAGCGCGTACTGGTACAAGAACGTCGCGGAGACCGGCCTGCTCATGGCCTAACTTTTGCCGCATACCCCCTGTCGGCCGCATACGAATCCCTCCACGGGTTCGTATGCGGCCTCTTTTGTTTTGGCTCGGCCCGAGCAGGTCGTTTATCTCGATTTGTAACATCTAGCCGAATATTTCGGCCCTAGCTGTTACAGATCAAGACAAACAGAACGCCCGAGCAGAAATATCTCAATCTGTAACATCTAACTCGCTTTTAACCGTCTAACTGTTACAGATCAAGACAAAGGTGATGGCTGGATAGACAAAATCTCGATCTGTAACACCTAGTCGAGTTTTTAGGTCCTAGCTGTTACAGATTGAGACAAACGGGATAGGCCGGGCCAAAAATCTCAATCTGTAACATCTGGTTGGTGACTTCACCCCTACCTGTTACAGGTTGAGACAATTTGATGGCGAAGTCCCCATTTGCGCGTCATATCGCGTAGCGCTGACGCGCCGATTCCCCACAATGACAGGGGGGCAAAAGTCCTCACACAGTGCTTGCTAGCAATCCTGCAGCGCTAGCTAGCAAATGACCTGCGTATGCTCCTCGATGGCGGCGCGATCCTCGACCGAGATACCCGGCTCGCACACCACGGCATCCAGGCTGTCCAGACGGCAGAAGGTGTAGAAGTCGCGCTTGCCGATCTTGCTGGAGTCGGCGATCAGATAGCGCGAGTCTGCCTTGCTAAAGGCGAGCTGCTGGATGCGGCCCTCTTCCATGTTAGACGTAGACACGTCGCCGTCCAAAATGCCGTTTGCGCCGATAAAGGCTGCATCGATCCCCAGTGCGCGCAAGGTATCCTCGGCCGTTGGTCCCACAAAAGCGGCGGTGCGGCGACGATACATGCCGCCCACGAGGCACAGGTCGCAGTCTTCGCGCGCCTCGAGCAGGTTAAACACCGAAAGCGAGTTGGTCACAATGCGCAGGCGGCACGCCGGCAGCATCGATGCCATCTGCTCAACCGTGGTGCCCGTACCCAAAAAGATGGTCGAACCTTCCTCGATAAGCTCCACGGCGCGGCGCGCAATCTGCAGCTTTTCCTCGGCATGCTTGGTGCGCTTTTCGCTGTGCGAGTACTCGTGGCGCAACATAGCGTGGGGACGACCCTGCGCACTGCGGGCGCCGCCGTGCACGCGCTCGATCTCGCCCAGGCTCGCAAGCTCCTCAAGATCACGGCGGATCGTCATATCCGAGACGCCCAGTGCATCCGAAATCTCCTTGACCGAGACCGTGCCCTGCTCCTCGAGCAGCTGACGAACCTTATCCTGTCGCTCCGCTTTAATCACGATGAATCCTCGCCGTTCTTTGTGCGCATATCATTCAAACAGTAACGAACAAATTGTATCAGACTCGCGCGCGTCAAAAATGAACGCCCGCACGGCTCCAATCATCACTTTTTTGAGAAAAATACCCCCTGCTTTAGTGGGATGTAGTGATAATCTCACCTGTTCGCGCTACAGTTTGTCGGAAATACCTCGATGTTAGGAACCAAATGATCACTTCTGAGCTTTTCGGCACCGCGCCGTGCGGTACCCCCGTTCATCGTTACACCCTCAACGGGCCCGAGACCTGCGTTCGCATTATGGACTATGGCGCCACCGTGCTGGGTATCGATGTGCCCGACATTCCCGGCAACGTGCGCGATGTGGTGCTGGGCTTCGATAAGCTCGAGGATTACTTTGACAACCCCGCCTGCTTTGGCGCGACCATCGGCCCCGTGGCAAACCGCACTGCGGGCGCAACGATCACCATCGACGGTACGGACTGGCATATGCCCGCCAACGAGGGCGCCAACAACCTGCACAGCGATCTTGAACACGGCCTGCACAAGCGCGTGTGGGATGTTGAGCTCGACGAGGCCCACAACGCCGTGCGCATGACCACCTCACTTGAGGATGGCGAGTTGGGCCTGCCCGGCAACCGCACCTTTACGGCCGTGTTTACCGTGACGCACACCGGCCGCTTCCGTATCGAATATGGCTGCGAGAGCGACCGCGCCACGTACGTGTCCATGACCAACCACACGTACTTTAACCTTGCCGGCCATAACGCCGGTATGGACTGCGAGCACTTCTTTGTTGCCAACGCCGCACACTACCTGCCCATTGACGACCAGAACATTCCTACTGGCGAGATTGCTCCGGTCGAGGGAACACCGTTTGATTTTCGCGAGTTACGCCCCGTCGCGCCTGGCATGGAGGCCGACCATCCGCAGATTAAGCAGGCACGCGGCTACGATCACTGCCTGTGCATTGGCGGCTATCAGTACGGCCGCAATTTGCGCCGTGCCCTGCACGTCGAGGAGATGTGGACCGGCCGTGAGCTGGACTACTACACCACCGCCCCGGGCGTGCAGCTCTATACCGGCAACTGGCTAGGCGATGAGCACGCCAAGGACGATGCCAACTACGGCTGGGGCGCCGGCTTTGCCCTCGAGGCCGAGATGTACCCCGACACGCCGCACCGCCCGCTGTTCCCCCAGGGCATCGTGGGCCCGGGTCATCCCTACAGCAATGTGATCGAATACCACTTTATGAGGCACTAAGCTCATAACGCAACATATCGCACAGCAGCGCCCGCCGGCACACCGCCGACGGGCGTTTTTCTACCTAGTTGTAGGCAACCAGGCACATCCCGGCTTGAATGATTAGTGCATTTAACGTGAGAAAAGCTGTCAGAACACTTGCGCGGATTTGCGATGTCCCGTATCATAGACAGCCGTTGACGCCTCAGCTGCGTCACCACATGGCCGCCAGCGTAGCTCAGTTGGTAGAGCACCGCTCTCGTAAAGCGGGGGTCACCGGTTCGAGCCCGGTCGCTGGCTCCATTGCATTAGTGCAGCTCAGAAGCATAGTTGCTTCTGAGCTTTTTTGTTTTCGCGTCTCTTTCCTCCTTCTCCGAGGAGTGAAAAAGGGGTGAAAATCTTTTTTAACCGTTTTCCATAAATAGCTAGCATCATCCAACGTTCACATTAGATCGAACAACAATCCTGTTGCACATAGCCAAATTCCGCTGAGTATCAGAGAAGAACGTCCGGATTATACGCATCCAGCTTCGCTTCTCCAGTCGCCAGTGACTCCTCCAGCCGGTCAGCATATTCAACAATAGAGCCGTAGAACATGGGAGTAAATCCGAACTTTTCGATAAAGAGGGGTTCCGCTACGCCAACCCTCCTCTTGGCAACCGCGGTCTCATCTTTTTCATAGTACCCAGTGCCAGGAATCCGCTCGCTTGCCTGCGGCAAGCACTTAAGCTGCCTACGCAAGCGTGCCGATCCCTTTGAAAGACCCGTATAGGTGATAACACCAGAGATTACGCCACCGACACCCACAACAACCTTGCCAGCGGCATCCCCCACCGTCTGCTTTGTTATCTTGATACCCATGAAGCTCAAGAGCTTCTTGAGGATCGGATACCAACTGGTCTTGGTTAGAGACTGGCGAGCGACCTTTTTCGCGACCGCCTCTTGGGCGTTTTTGGCGATTACGGTTAGCATCGAATTCGCGCTGCCTACACCCATCATCACACCGAGCAACACTGCCATTTCGTAGAGAGTCTCGTCATCAACGTCGTCACATTCTTCAAAAAAGGTCTGCCAGCCATACAGGTATGCCAGCTTCTGCATAATCCTGAATGCGTGCACGTAGTATTGCGTAATATCAGCAGGAATGGTGCCCGCCATCGCAACACCTCCGGGAAGACCTGCTGCAAAGGAAAGGGCAGTTGACTTCTTTGTCTCAAAATCAATTACTTCTCTAGCAATTCTATCGATCAGGCCCACATCGATTCCGGCAGTGACGGGAGTCGTTTCCACGGCAAACTCGACGACATCTTTATGGACACCCTTCCTCCTCAACTCCGAGCGGAGGAAATGAGGCCGATCAATTCTCACTCCCTTTAACCGAGCAACTTTTTTCATAAAGTCAATCAAAAATCTCTGGGCCTCTGCCAACTGCTCATCGCTCTTGTCTTTTAGCTCTGCAAAAGCCGAATCAACGGGAACGACGACCTCGAGACCCTCTCCCTCGTTTTTCTTTCCAAGCAGCTTGACGTCCATACAGCCTTCCAATCGAATCGTTCATCGGCAACCAAATGCACTGCCCACCGATACCGCACTCGCAACATGTTAAGCCAGCGACTAAAACCGAACGCGCTCCCGCCTCAATTGTCACTCTTCTCGAAATCAATAACCCATATGCCAGGTCATCTCAATTTCGGGTGGTAAATCGTGAAGCAACCTGACCTGCTCGAGTTGGCAGATCGTCAACACCGAGAAAATCCATTTGCCGATTCTTCGACGCCTATTCATACGTAATTACGTAATTACGTAATTACTTAATTACGTATAATTAAATCAATTTATGTTGGAGGTTGATATGGCTGAAGCTCAAGAAAATAATCCGGAGAGACTTGATAAGTTCACGCTCTCCATTACCCGTGAAGACAAAAAGGCCCTTAAGCAATACGCAGCCCAGCAGGAAAAAACCGTTGCAAAAGTCGTGCGCGAATGGATTGACGAGAAGTGCAAGGGGGATAAATAATGTCCCAAACCACACAAGCCGTCGTTCAGAGCCTCGTTGAACGGGCGGTCAAATTAGGCGACCGCCAGCTCGCTGCGGACATCCGTGCCTTTGCAGCCCAGCGCCAGTTCGGTCTGGTCTTTGAGCACAATCGCCCCGAACGTCTACGCCTCTACGGTAAGCCCGTTATGCGCGGTGACACCGTACAGATGTTACCCGCGCGCGGTGAAAAGGAGAATGCCGATTCACAGCTACTATGGCGCGTCACTTCGCTCGACGGTCAAACGGCTCAGCTAACGCCATATAAATCTGTTTCCTATGACGAAAACAACAACGAGGATTGCTCCGTAGCTGTTGAGGACATCGTTGCGGTAGCGGAATACGATCAGCCCATCTATACTGGCCTCAAGGAGACCGGGCGTATCGAGCGCGGCGGCGACAGACCTTATCAAGTAGTTATCAATGGCGAGAACTACCACGCTCTTGAAACCTTGGCCTTTGCCTATGCAGGCAAAGTGGACTGCATATATATTGACCCGCCCTATAACACTGGCGCCCGCGATTGGAAATACAACAACGATTACGTCGACGGCTCCGACGCCTATCGCCACTCCAAGTGGCTTGCCTTCATGGAACGCCGCCTCAAGCTCGCCAAACAGCTGCTCAACCCCAATGATTCGGTGCTCATCGTGACAATTGACGAGAAAGAGTATGCGCGTTTGGGGCTGTTGCTTGAGAGGATATATCCAGGCAGCCGCATACAAATGGTCTCTTCGGTAATTAACCCCGCTGGCGTTGCTCGCCAGGGGGAATTTGCGAGATCAGATGAGTATATCTATTTCGTCTATTTCGGAGAGGCCGGTCCCAAGAAGGTCCCCCTCGGCGACGACTGGTTAGGTGGGGTCAATAATTCTTGCAAAGGTAAATTGCACTGGAACTCTTTGATGAGGACAGGAACCAATAGTCTAAGGTCCGATAGGCCCAATCTGTTCTATCCCATATATGTAAAAGAAGATGGGGGCAAAATCGACCATATAGGGGCATCACTTTCTCGTGACGAATCGAGGGAGGATGTTCCATCTTGCCCAGGATGTAAGACAGTATGGCCAATAAGGACGAACGGGGCTGAAGGAAACTGGCAAATTTCCCAGGCAGCTCTTCGAGTTGCCTTAGAAAAGGGTTTTGTTAAGTTGGGTCGATTTACCGAACGGGGTATGGCGATTTCATACCTGAAGAGCGGAGAACAGAAAAAGGTAGAAAGCGGGCTATTTCCAATAATTGGCCGCCGTGCTGACGGTTCGGTTATTGTTGACGACAGCAACTATGAAGCGAATTACATTCCCAGTACGCAGTGGCGCATCGCATCGCACGATGCATCCAGAAATGGCTCCGGTATGCTGAGAAAAATGATTCCAAACCGCAGCTTCCCTTTCCCAAAGTCCCTCTATGCCGTCGAGGACGCTATTCGTTTCTTTATCGCCAGCAAGCCCAATGCGCTCGTGGTCGACTTCTTTTCTGGGTCGGGTACCACGGCACATGCCGTCATGCGCCTGAACCACCAAGACGGCGGGTGCAGGCGCTCCATCAGCATCACGAACAACGAGGTCTCCGAGGACGAGGCAAAAAAGCTCATCAAACATGGTTCGCGTCAAGGCGATCCCGATTGGGAGGCCCTGGGCATCTGCCAGTACATTACCAAGCCACGCGTCACGGCGGCCATCACGGGAAAGACGCCCGAGGGTGACCCCATCAAGGGCGACTACAAGTTCACCGACGAGTTTCCCATGGCCGACGGTTTCGAAGAAAACGCAGTTTTCTTCGATCTCACCTACGAAGACCCGGACGCCGTCGAGCTGGGCGTGGCCTTCGAGGAGATCGCGCCCCTGCTCTGGCTGCGCGCTGGTTCGCGTGGCAGCATCATCAAGCACGAGCAGCCGGGCTTTGCCATGGCCGACGCCTACGCCGTCCTCTTCGACTTTGCTTCGGTCGGCGCTTTCATAGACGCCGTCAAGCAGAATGCCAGCATAGGGTGCGCCTATGTGATCACGGACGACACGGCTCGATACGCCTCCGTCAAGGCACAACTGCCTGGGCTCGACGTCGTCCGCCTGTACGAGAACTACCTGCAATCGTTCAAGATTGCCGCCGAGGATGCGGTGAGGTAAACATGAGAGTCGAACTTAAGGATTTCCAAGCCGGTGCGGTCGCGACCCTGGCGAACAAGTTGCAGTCGATGCGCCGACGCTACGAGCAGGACGGCGAGCTGTCCTCGATATGCCTCGCATCTCCCACGGGGTCGGGCAAAACGGTCATGTGCGCAGCGACGATCGAAGCGCTCTTCTTCGGAGACGACGATCTGAGCCTCATGCCCGACGAGAATGCCGTCGTTCTTTGGCTCTCGGATTCCCCGAGCCTGAACGAGCAGACAAGCGTGCGTTTCTCAAACGTGGCGGACAAGCTGGCAGACAGCATCCTTGACAGGCGCCACCTGGTCACAATTACCAACGACTTCGGAGCCGCGCACGACATTCTCGAGCCGCGCCACGTCTATTTCCTCAGCAAGGACCTACTCAGTAAGAACGGCCTGCTCACCAAAGGTGGTGAGGCCAACTCCGGCCGCGTGTTCTGGGACATCCTTGACCGCACTATCAGGGACCCGGAGCGTAACCTCTATCTGTTCATAGACGAGGCCCACCGCGGCCTGGGGGCCAATGTCTCGAGCGAGCGCGGCACGGCGACGATCTACGCCAACCTCATTGATGGTCTAGACGGCCGTGCGGCAATGCCCATCGTCGTTGGGGTCTCTGCCACGCCGCAGAGGTTCGAGGCGGCTATGGACCAGCGCGCTGATCGCGTGCGTATGCCGAAGGTTGCTGTGACCCCTCGCGAGGTCCAGGAATCGGGCCTGCTTAAAGATATTATCGAGCTGCGCGTGCCCGAGAAGGACGATCCAGTCGAGCACCAATACCTTACTATGGCGTGCGAGCGCTATGCCCTGGCTTGCAACGAGTGGGGTGAGTACTGCGCCCGCGAGGGCGAGAGCTACATCAACCCCCTGCTGCTCATCCAGGCCGCTGACAATGTGAGTGGCTCGGCCTTGGTCGAGATGTGCGACCAGATCATGGGCTTAGTCCCCGGCCTTTCTGAGGCGATGTCGTTTGCCAATGTCTTCGGCGAGCACAAGGACATCGCGGCGGGAAAATACCTTATCCGCTATGTAGAGCCCGAGTTCGTTCAGGACACCTCGAGCATCCGCGTGCTTTTCGCCAAGGAGGCCGTCTCCAACGGATGGGACTGTCCGCGAGCGGAGGTCATCTTCTCGCAGCGCAGGCGTTCGGACTCGACCTATATCGCACAGCTCGTGGGGCGTATGGTACGCACCCCACTTGCGCGGCGCATCGAATCCGATGACCTTTTGAACTCCGTCGCCTGCTACCTGCCCCAGTTCAATCCCGAGAGCACTCAGGACGTGGTTGACTACCTCATGGGCCGCAAGGACGACATGGGCGAGAGCTCCATCGGCAAACAGAACATCGTTCTCAACCCCGTGACCATTACTGCTGCCGAACCAAAAACCAATGAGGAGTATCAGCAGGAGCTGAGGGCATACGAGGAGAACCGGAAGGCTGTCGAGGCTGCTCGTCAAGCGCAACCCGGCTACCAGTCATCGCTGGAGGGCTTTGCGACCCAAGAGCCCCTGGACATGCAGGGCGCCCAGCCATCGCTCGTTTCCGCCGTTCAAGGCTGTGGCAATCTGCCCCTTAATGAGAAGCCAGTTTCCCAAGCTGACACGGCTGGCGGCGATAGCCCCGCCGAGTCAGAGATTGCGCACTTCAATTCGGTCCAGCCAGCGCCTGTCGCGAAGCCTATCCCGATGTCAAAGCCTGAGCCGCCAAACAAGCGAGAGCAATCCTTCACGCATGACGAATGGGAGGGAATTCGCACCGCCTTCGACTCCATTCCCGTGCAGCGAATTCCGAAGAAGGCCAGAAACGAATTCCAGAGCTTGGTTAAGACGGCAACCCTGCTCGTCGAGACCGGTCTCGATGTCAACGCTGCAGCGGACGTGAATAGGCAGTTCACCCAGAAGCTCAAGGGCTATATCGTTGCCAACGAAGACGAATACCGCGAGGCACGCCATGAAGTCGAGGTTGCTGAGACCGTCAAGATTACGCTCGATAAGCTCAATGAGACCGAGGACCAGGAGCAGGAGGAGGCTCGTACGGACGCAGAAGGCCTCAGGAAGGCCGCTCGCGACGCCGACATACGCTTCACGAAGGAGTTCACGCAGGCATATCGCCGCGCCAACTTCAAGGAGCTTGGACGCCCTGAGTGCGACCTGAGGCTTGCCGCTGCGGTGCGCACGCAGCCCATCGTTAATGCGCTCGAGGACTGGGCGGCAAACTGCCGAAAGGCCTACTTTGACAAGGTCGACGGATCCGGTGATTATGACTACCTCAACGACGCCGCAAAGCTGCGTTATGACGAACTGGCTCGTGAAACCGAAGGCAAGCGCCTCACAAAGATAGAGTGGCCCACATCTACCAGCACGTCGGATAACTTCGCCAAGTATCCGCACCATATCATGCAGAAGGAGGACGGTCTCTGCCCACTCGACCTGAATCCGGTCGAAGACTTTATCGTTAAGAATGAGTTGGCGAAGAGCCGTACTGTCGCCTTTTATCGCAACCCGTCGGGTAGCATGTCGGCTAAGGCGTTTTCGATTCCGTACTCGTCATCGGTGGGGCGCATGGCCCTGCACCCAGACTTCCTCTTTTTCGTGAAGGACAGTGACGGAACGATCAGGCCGTCGATTATCGACCCGCACGGCGATTTCCTCGGTGATACGCTTGCCAAGCTCAGAGGTTACGTTGCCTACCTGCGCGAATATCCCGACGTGTTCAAGCGGGTTCAATTTGTGGGCGATATGGGCAACGGCGAGTATCGTGTTCTCAACCTGTTGCGCGAAGACGTCCAGAATGCCATAGAGAACTACAATAAAGTCGACTGCAAAGCCTTGTTCTATGGCCCCTTTGCAAACAACTATCACTAGATGCCGATAACCTGATCTTTTGTGTAGGACAGAATCGGAGCAGCCAATGGCAACCGTAATCGACGCAGAACCAATCCCCTGCTTGCCAGATTTAATTGACAAAATCGGCGGCCAGCAAGCATGGTTAACGCTCGATTCGGCGCCCGCCGGCGATGGAAAGTACCCATCCATCGCCGGCTACCGATTCGCCTGGCGTCCAATATTTGTCAAATGGTCCAATCCTGAAGACTCAGCCCGACTCGCCGTCGTAATCGATACGGGCAGCCTCGACATTCCCGTCGAACTATTGATCGGCGAGACCGCCACCTTTACGAACCGATAGCTCAGCTAACCTGAATAGCCCATGGACATCAACGGCACTCCTGGATAAGGGCGCCGTTTCCCTTTCACTAGATTCACGAACATAGATAAATGCCACATAGCGGCATGTCTAGAGCGTATTAACTCGATAGCAGGAAATAAAACGTAGAAACAGCTACAGTTCGGCATCCGCCGGGTTATGGCCACAGTTCCGCGACCCAGTGGCACCTCCGCTGCACGGCATCAAGGGGGCCCACGGAATCGCCCACAATTCTCCTCTTCGATACGAATGGCGGGGATTGCCGTGGACCTCCCTTGACCCCGCTCCGCTCCGGTGCGGCTTCTGCAGGAGCAGAAGCAAGCGCCGCCGACGCAGCGCTTCGCTTCTGCGCGCAGGGGCGAGAGTCTAGGGGCCACGTGCCCGGAACGGAGGAAGACATGCAGCAGCTTATGACCGAGGAAATCGCCAAGGCGGTACCGAGGCTCTACGAGCAGGACGGGGCGGAGGACCCCACGGTCTACGCCCACTACTTCTCGTGCGTGAGCGGATGGGACTGGTGGCTGCTCGAGTTCGACGGCACGGACGAGGCGTTCGGCCTCGTCGAGGGCTACGACGACGAGCTCGGCTACTTCAGCATCAAGGAGATGGCCGAGCTGAACCGCCAGATGGGGTTCGCCGCCGTCGAGCGCGACGAGCACTTCTCCCCGAAGCCGCTCAGCGCCGTCAGGAGGAGGTAGCCGCATGGTCACGGTCGAGTTCGACTCCATGGGCGAGGCGGTCCGCCTCGCCCTCGTGGCCGGGGAGTACGCGGGCGGCGGCCTGGCCGTCCTCCTCCTCGACGCCACGGACCCGCGCTCCGAGGGCTACATGGCCGAGTGGGGCGTGCTCACGGCGAGCGTGCCGGCGGCGGCAGAGTGGTGCCGCGGGCGCAGCAATATCGCTGTCGACGCCGCGGTCCCCGCGGCGCTCCTCGAGGCGCTCGAGGCCGCCGGCTTGCTCCGCATGGCCGCCCGCTCGGCGGCGTCCGGGATGGCCCGCTACCCGCTTGCCACGGTCGCCGGGCACGCCCTCGACGGCATGGGCGGCCTAACCGAGACCTTGGAGGAGGCCCTCGGCTCGACGGTCGTCGTCGAGTACGAGTCGGGAGGCGACGGCGGGGCGTTCGAGGTGGGGACCGCGCCGGCGGACTCGGTCGAGCTCGAGCGCCTCATCGCCGCCGCGAGGTCCGAGGCCGACGCGCTGGCAAACGCCGGCGGATGGGCTGCCGTCCGAATCGGTTTCGGGGATGCCGAGACCATCGACTGCGAGACGGGCCGGACGGTCTATATGGCCGGGATGGAATAGCACCGGGCCGCCACCCACACGGGCATGCCGGCGACGGCGCGCCCGTGCGGCGTTTCACGGGGATGTCTCGCGCCATCCCCGGACCCCTGCGCGCCAAAGGGATGAATCCCCTTGGAACCCCGGGCTGCCGCCGGCGAGCCGTGAACGGCGGGCCAATCACTCGGCTTCAACTCACAATCGCCCCGCCGTGTCACGCCCCGCCGGCTCTCGCTCCGGCTCCGTTCGATGGCTCCCATGGGTCGCCATCACTGCGCCTCCGCTCACCTGCCCCGTCGCACTCCAGCCGGTTCGGCCTACGCTTCTCGGGACATGCAAGATATGTATTCCGTGCAACGGAATATCTTGCCCAGCCGAAGCAGGGATGTGCGAACCGCTCCAAAGTCGCTCCCGCAGAACCGTGCAACAGCCTTGCCGGCTGTTGCACGGACCCCAGATATGAAAGTCAATCCCGGCTTCTTCCGTCATCCGCACCCTCGCGGGCGAGCTCCCAGGCGGCCCGCATGGCAAGGTCGATCCCCCTTGCCGTGAACCTCATGATCCGTCCGGTCGAGCGGTTGACGGCGTAGCCGAGCCTCGCGCCGTTGATCTTCCTCGTCTTGCCGAGGGACTCCGAGTGATAGCGGTATTGCAGCGCCCCCCGCTTGGAGCGGGCGATCTCAATCCCATCCGATTCCAACCGCCTTGCAAACTCTCCGAAACGGTCGGGGCAGCTCTTGAGCCTCCCGACCTCCTCCGCCCTCTGGGCGACAATCGCTCGGACCCTTGCGTTCTCGGACTTGTCGGATCGCCCCCTCTTTGCCATCTCGCGCTCCTCGTGACCAGGCTGGCGCGCGTGCACCTTCGAGTTCGAAAGGCCCCTTTCGAGTTGCTTCAGGCCATACTCCGCATCGAGGTCCCTTACTGTCCTCACGCGGGATTTCGCCGCCGCCCTCGCCGGCCCATCGTTCAGGCGCCGCCCCGTCTCGAGGTCCGTCCTATTGATGGCGAGATGAACGGCGAATCGGGCCGATCCATCCGACTTGCACCTTTCCTCATGCAGCACAATCACGATTTCCTGGTTGGGATAGCGTCTAGCGATATAGTCCCGTGCATACTCCATGCAACGCGAGGGCGTCATCGGCCCGCCGTTGCAGGAGCACTCATCCGGGTTGAAGCCGATTACCTGATGCTGCATGTACGTGCACCTTGCGCCCTGCTTCCCGGGCCGGTTGTGCCCGGCCGCCTCCCGGGTAGCGTCCATTTCCTCGAACCATCGGTCCTCATCGATGATGTGCTGGGTATCGTGGTCCAGGACTTTCTCCCTTTCCCAATCGAAATACCGCTTGAGGTTTTGGAGGTGCTCCCTGCTCATGACGCTCGTCTGCTTGATTGCGGTCATTTTCCAACTCCCTTCAAAAGCCGCTGTCAGTCGACGAAAAGGCCGGACCATCCATCGGCAACAGGCGGCTCCGCGGCGTCTTCCTCAAATTCGGGAGTCCAGAGATCGACGCCGTGCTCCCGGCCCGCTCGCCTTGACATCAGCCTGGCCTGGTATTCCATCCTCTTGGCCGTCTCGTGCTCGCGCGTCCCCAGATCGAAATGCTCTTTCGTCGGCGTCCGCGTGCAATCGCAGACAGGGGCCCGGAAGCACCCCGCATGTTCCCTGCCCACGCCGTTCTCCGCGGCCTTCACCACGATGACACCGTCCTTGTCGGGGGACATCTCCGTCCACTCCCAAGGATGGATCAGGTCGTCGGCGTGCTCGCTGTAGGATGTCGACCCCGTACCGCCCGAAGGCCCCCTGCTCGAGCTGGTTCCCATGGTGTGCCGCGTCGTCTTCCCGACTAGCTCGGTGAAATACTGGCGGTCCTCGGCCTCGCCCAGCTTCATGGCAACCTTGACACCGCAGTTCGCCAGGATCTTCTTCCGCCCGTCACGCTCGCCGTACTTGTTCAGCTGAGAGATGTTCTGGACCGCGCCCATCCAGAACAGGTCGTACGAGCGTCCAAGGCTGAGAAGGCTCGGCAGGCACTCGACCTTAGGCAGGTTCCCCCATTCGTCACCGAGAATGGACACCGGTCGCGGCAGCTTTCCGCCAGCTGCGTCCGCGATGGAATATACGGCGGCATAAAGCTGCTCGAACAGGACCGCCGCGATCGCGTTATAGGGGGAGCCCTCGTCCATCACATGGAGGAACAGCGCGGTCTTCTCGCTCAGGATTCTGCTCGGATCGATATCATCGCCCGAGATCATGCGCGCAATCGGTGCCGACGCATAGATCCTCAGGTTGACCTTGAGCGTGGAGACGATGCTCCTCAACTCGTTACCACCACTCGATATGAACTGCGAGGCACGCGAGCGGGCCGGATGCCTCTGCGGCAGGGAGCGGAACAGACCCTTCAGCGGCCCACACGGATCCTCGCCGGCTCCCTCCGTCCCCAGGCATATGATGTGGTAGACCGTCGCAATGTGCTTGCAGCCCCGCGGGCAGCTCTCGTCCAGCACGGTCAGAAGGATCGTCGCGGCGAGCAGCGACCGCGCGGATTCCGTCCAGTGGCTCGCCTTTGCATCGCTCTCCCCGGCGATGAGCGTACGGGCGACGGCATCCGCGGCCTGCTCCGCCCCCGACAGATCTCCCCCGCTCGCGAGTTTATCGACCAGCTCCAGGGGATTGAACGTGTCGCTCCTCTCGGGGTGCTGGGCATCCAGCAGAAGCACCCGGTACCCGCGGCGCTCCAGCTCGTCACCCGTCAACTCGATGAGCTCGCTCTTCACGTCGGACACAATGATGGTCTGCGGCCTCGATTTCCCGTCATCCGCCCCATACGTTAGCAGGTCGATTGTCGGAATCAGCAGCGATCTTGATTTTCCGGCACCCGTTGAGCCGTCGAGGAACATGTGCCGCCTCGGCTCGAACAGATACCTGGACCCGAACAGAGTCTTCTCAAAACCGTACACGAATCCCCTGTTTTTCGGCCGTCCTTGCCCATCCCAAGTCTCCGAGCCCCGGATGGTCTCCGTCCCCGTTTTCACCCGCGCCTCCCCGAGCACGCCTCCATCGGCGGCCCGCTCCTTCGAGGAAGCCGATAGCTGCATGAGCATGAATACCGACAGGAACAGGGCGAATGAGGCGAGGCAGCCCGGGATGCAGCGGGGTGCCACGTTGATCCACCACCAAATGATGCCATCCACGCTCAGAGTGAATCCAATCGAACTGAGATCGATTGGAAGTCCGAGGATCACGCAATCGAGAGGAATGGCGACAAGAGGCGCAAACCCCGCGGTAAGCAGCCCTGCGAAAACCAGCGCCATGACCAGCTTCTCCTTCACATGAACCACCTACTCTCTCGCACGGGCTAGCAGGTCGTTGACCCAGCCCACCGCGGTCGAAACGATCGAAGTCGCCCGATTGAGGTTGTTGAGGACTACCGGGTCGGGGCCGTAGGTATTGAGGGCACGGACCGCCTGGTTGAGGTTCGTCCCGATCTTCTTCAGCTCGGTCCTGATGCCGGCAAGTTCCCCCGTATCGGCGACCCTAACGGGCTTCTCGCCGCAGAGCAGGGCGGCGTCACGCATGAAGGTCGACGCCGGCATGTTCATGGTCGCCGCCTTCTTCTCGATAGCCCTACGCTGCACCTCAGTCATCCGCACGTTGATGTGCGCGTTCATGGAAGTCATAGCCATCCAATCTGGGCGGGGCCGACACAGCGGCCCCGCCCCCTTCATTTAGTTGACATTGCTTGAAGCATCTGACCGATGCGCCCAATTCTCGCCCGCGCCCATGCATCAAAGGGAACTCCCGGCAAGGTCCCGAGATATATATGGCAAGGCTGCCATTGCTCTTTATAGATATCGAGAGCATCGAGCAGTCGTTTCCGTTCCCAGATGAGCTCCGCAGCCGAGAGCGAAGGAAGATCCCTGTTCTCGGCACGCGCAAGCTCATCGGATGATAGGCATGGATTTGGCGCCCGGTACCCGCCGATGCAGTGTCCAGGCGTCATGATTAGCCGACCTCGATGAATGTTGCAGCCGGAGCATCAAACTCGAACTCGACAGAATCGCAGGAACCGTATCGGTTCTTCGTAATCGAGGCTACAATCGGACGCTTCTTGAGCTTCATATTCGCATTTCGCTCATCGGGCTTGTCGCCTTTTACAGACAGCGACATCACTATATCGGCGGAGTATTCGAACATATTACAGCCCCCGATTGCTTGCAAACCGGTGGTCTGCTTGTCGTAGTTGACTCGATTGATGGACGAAATTGCAAATAACGGGCAGTGGACCTCGTCCACAATGCGACGAAGTTCTGACGCAACGAGCTTAAGCCCGATACGCTCATCGACAATGCGCAGTTCTTGCGGCAGCGAGACGATTTGCGCGTAGTCAACAATGACCAGCGGAGGTTCACCAAATTTATCGGCAACTTCCTCGATATCTTTGCGCATGCCTGCATTTTTAATTTCCCCGGAAACGATAAACATACGTTCGGCAATACTGCCCGCATAGATATCAACAATCCTCGAGAATGTCTCGCGCTTCTCGGGAGACATATCGTCGCCATACATATCGCCATAAGTGAGCTCGCTGCCGGATAAGCGCGTCAAGCTTTTCGCCAACATGCTCGCTCGGCTAAGTTCACCTTCGAAAATCACGACCGGGTGCCCGCCAATGGCCCAGCTGTCGGCGATCTGGTGCATAAATGTCGTCTTCCCGGTGCCGGGGCCTCCGGGCACGATGCACAGGTACTGACGAACCCCGCCGAGAATTGTATCCAGTGTTCGATGCTCGATATGCCCAAGCGGTTTGTTTTTTAAAATGTCGAGAGCAATCTCATGGAGCCCGACACTCATCGGATCTACAGCTGGCATGGGTCGTTCGCCTCCAGCTCGCGGAGGTACGAGAAAAAACTTGATTCAAGAATAAAGATGCGACGATGGAGCGCAATTGCTCGTCCGCTCTCTTTCATCAGCCTCGAAGCGGTTACCGGACTCAAGCCGGTCAGCTGACACACTTCTGAAATGCCCAGGAGGCGTTCGTGCCCCAAATTGGGACCACAAGAAACCGCAGGTGAAGCCTGTACGGCAGCGTACGGTTCATCAGGTTCGACCTTCATGGTAGAATCCTTTCATGCTGGCTCGCCCCTCCCCCTTTGTCGCCAAACTCAGTTAGGGAAGGGCGGGCGGCTTTTTAAAATGTGACCGATAACTCAATACTCCTATCAAACGGGCTGGTCAGGCATTTACCTAACCTGTAGCTTATGCCATTCGTACAACAGTTTCAATCTTTATTTCTATTATGTATTTCTACATAACGAACCTTTCAATCTTTTTTCAGATTTTTATAAACATAGCCGTTCACCAGCGCTAATATTGTCTTAAACGATTGGAGGAACCATGCCGCGTCTCCCAGTATCTGGCATCAAAATGAAGAAGATCAAGCTCGGAACAACTGTTCAGGAGCAAACTGCCCGTGAAATTGAGAAGCTTAGGGAATCGAAGCCCGACTCAATAAGAACTCCCGGCGAAGCTGTCGACTTCGTTTTTAATCTCATTGCGGGACTTGACCCAGAAGTTGCGCGCGATTTGGACAGAACCTGCATCCGGCGCATCTCTTCGCTTTCCGACGAAATGGATCGTTTACGACCCGACGGTTCCGAAGAGCTGTCCGTCAACTCCAATCGCCTGAAACGAGATCAATTTGTCACGCTTCATGAATATCTATCTATGCAATACAAAGAAGATGAGGAAGTACTCATGGGTATGAAACGAGTCGACCTTATTGACGGCAGCTACGCCGTGTTCCCCTCATCATGGCTTCTTCTAGAATCTGAAGAAAACGCCGGCTACTGTACCCAGGTCGGCATCATCGAGATTCGCGGGGGCGTGAAATATGACGCTCCACATTTCGTGTTTTTCCATAACGGGGAATTCGACAAAAAGTACCTGCTAGAGCAGGCCGTCAAAGTATGGCCTCGAATGAAGGAAGTCATGCGTGACGAAGTGAAGCTCGTTGCGGATGATGATGGCAATTACCTAAACATGAACGAACATCTCGCTGCTCCAATTATCTGCTACTTCAATCTCATCGATACCTCCTACTATCAGTCAGCAGAAACAGAGCCGCCATATGGCGCAATGATTTACCGAAACAATGTCGATTAGAATAAGAGGCCCACAAGGGCCTCCTTTTTAGCCTTTCAGCAGATTGTCCAGCACTGATGCTGCCTTCTGGTCGTTTGCCTCGATGAAATGGCTATAGATAGACAGTGTTGTCGATGGGCTGGCGTGGCCCAGACGCGCTTGTATCGTCTTGATATCAGCATTGGCTCCGACGAGCAAAGTCGCCTGCGTATGTCTCAGCTCATGAGGCTTCAGTCCGTTATAGCCCGTATAACGGGTGCGCTTGACGCCGTCACTCCCAATGACTTCCCTACTCTTCTCAAAGGAACCAAATCCGTTTTTCGCCGCAAACAGCCTAAACGCCCTCGAGTAGTTGTGCCCATCCATCCGGGTCACAAAAGCCCGCTTGCCATCAGCAGCATCAACGACCCCAATGGAATGGACAATGGGCGTTTCTCCAGTCTGCCCCACTGCAAAGGAATCGAACTCACTCCGCTGGATGGCTTTCCATCTGTCCAGATAATCGGCAAGCTCATTTCCTACCGAGATCTTTCGCCTGCTCATCTTTGATTTAGGCGGCCTCAACGTCCTGTCATTCGTATACTGCTTTACTACCCTTAGCGTCCTGGCGTCAGGGTCATAATCTTCCCATGAAAGACCCAGGGCCTCCCCCTTCCTCAAACCGCAGAGAAGCAGAAGCATTGTGCAGGTGATAAAGGAAGATGGCTTCTCCTCCAAAAGGACCGCAAGAAGCCTTGCCGCCTCATCGGCGCTCAGCGCCTTACGAGCCTCGACATTCTGCTTGGGCAGTTTCACTCCCCTACAAGGGTTCTTGCCCACAAGGTCGTTATCGACAGCATCCTCCATTATCTGTTTGAGCTTAATGTGGATGCGGCGAATTTCACTTTCGCTGAATCGGCTTTCTTTTCTAGCCTTGGCATACGCAGCGCGAACGTCATCCGATTTAAGCCGATCGAGATCAGGATTGCCAAACAGCTCGCGTATGTGACGGATATCCAGACCTTCGCGCTCATAGGCAAGCGGTGACCCCATTGTCGACTCTCTATTTGCGTGAAACCTGTCTGCGTAATCCGATAAACCCAGGGGGCCATTGTCCTGGTTGGAGGCACCCTCGAGCTCAGCTCTATAGGCCTCCAGCGCCTTGGCAACTTCGCTCGGCCAGTTTTTCGGGTTTTTGCTTCTACAATGAACCCTACGAGATGGACTACGGCGGTACCGTCCTGTCTCCGGATCTTTTCCTAAAGAAAAGTAAATCCGATAGACTCCCTTGGTCTTATCGATGCATTCCGATGTCCCTCGAGCGGTCTTTTTTATCGTGCCCTGCAATCATATCCCTCGCTGATTTTCAGTTAGGCTGTCGGTCGAAGCTTTAAAGGCTTCGCCCGACAGCCTAACTGAAGTTTTTCACTCTTTCAAGTCCAGTCAGAGGTGAAAAGAGTGGGAAATATGATTCTAATAGCTAGCTCAATATTTGCTAATCACCCATATTTACCTGTACTTCTTTTTAGTTCAGTGAAATTGGCCTCATCTCGTAAAACATCTAATTCACGTACTCGTAAAGCGGGGGTCACCGGTTCGAGCCCGGTCGCTGGCTCCATTGCACAAGACAGCCGCCTTCGGGCGGCTTTTTTGTTGCCGATTTTGAGTGCGCGTGCCAATCCACGCATCGCAACAGCGTCAGCTCCCCTATTCAAAAACAGAAACCCCGTTAATCGTGATTCCCCTAGGGAAAACACGATTAACGGGGTCGTAGCGTGCTTCCCTTAGGGAAAACACGCCATCAGACGAACGGCTCAGTCGGGCAGTTCGCTACTCCTCCCAGTAGGCGTCTGCAAGCAGCTTAAAGCAGATCTTCTTGACCGGCTGCGCGCCATCGCCCGGGAACTCGAGCGTGGGCATGTGCGGCTCGCCGGCAACAAACAGCGCAAAATTGTCGTCGGCAAGATCGCCGGCGATCGAGGCGTCGGAATCGACCAGGTCGTAGTCGTCCTTCTCGTCAAACTCCTGGACCAGCGTCAGGCTGCCCGTGGCGACCTTAAAGGCCTCGCGACCCTCGACGTCGATCTGCAGGTCGTGATAGCGCTGATGCGTCTCATAGTGAGCCTCGGCCTCGGGACGCGTCGTGGGAGCCATGACGTTTGCAAAGACCTTGTCGCCCAGAATCGGATGGCTGCCGACCTCGAGCTCCGCCGGGTCGTTCTCCTCGAGCCAGTCGATCAGCACGTCGAGGCCCTTAAGCATTCCGCGATACTCCTCGATATCGCCCAATGCACCGTAAATCATCTAAATCCCCTCTCGGATCGTTTCTTTGGCGGCTACTCGGCAAACGCGTTACCAAAGCTGTTGCCGCCCGCATACGTCTCGACCAGGGTAAGGTCGGGAATGAACACGACAGCATCGGCGTCGCGCCCCAGCATAATGCTACCGCACTTGTCGTTGGCTCTAACCACAAGCAAACAACCGATGCCAGAGCCGACGCCCAAGTTCTTACAGCTCGGCCACGATAACGCCGTTGTAAACCTCGTCCCAACGGTCCATGACCAGATGACCGGTCATGGGATCCATGGCATTGAGCTTGCCGCAGGTGTTGGCGGTACGCAGCACCGTCTCGTCGTCCGCGCCGGCAGCGATGGCATGCGCGAAACCGGCGATAGTGGAGTCGCCGGAACCCGTAGCGTTAACGGCAGGAATATCGGGGGTCTTGGCACGGAACGCACGTCCGTTGTGGAAGCCCACGGAGCCGGCAGCGCCCATGGACACGACGACCCAGGGGATATCGGAGAAGCGGGCGTCAGAGGCGAGCGCAGCACGGAGCTCGTCCACATCGTCGGTGGTAAAGCTCGTGCCCAACAAGCCGTTGATCTCGGTTAGGTTAGGCTTGACCAGCTCGGGCTTGACCTCGGACTTGAGGGCAGCCTCAAGCGAAGCGCCCGAGGTATCGAGCAGCACCTTGGCGCCGGCGTTCTCGGCAATGCCCGTAATCCTGGCATAGTAGTCTGCCTCGACGCCGCGGGGCAGCGAACCCGAAATAGTGACGACGTCGGCCTTGCTCGCAAGCTCGGTAAACTTGGCGGTAAAGGCATCCAGCTCCTCGGGGGCAATCGTCGGGCCGCTCTCGAGCAGCTCGGTCTGGTTGCCGGCGTGGAGGATGTTGAGGCAAATGCGAGTCTCGCCCTTGATGGGCACAAAGTCGTTGTTAATACCGTTGGCATCCATGAGCTCTGCCATATAGGCGCCCATATGGCCACCGAGCAGACCGGTTGCCACAACGTCGTCGCCCAGCTGGCCCAGCACACGGGCCACGTTGAGACCCTTGCCGCCGGCGGTCTTTTCGGGCGTCACACGGTTGACGTCGTCGATAATGAGCTCATCGAGCTGATAGCGCGTATCGACAGACGGGTTCATCGTAACGGTGAGGATCATTTTAGCTCCTTATCTCGCGGGCTCCTTGTGCCTCGCGATACGAGTCGACAAAACGGAATTACAGAATCTCAATCGTGAACGAGCGAACGACGGTCTCCTTGGGCTTGGCGACAAGGCAGCCGCGCTTATGCTCAAGTATGTCGTCCTCATCGGAGCAGGTCGAGAGGCCGCCCCAGGGCTCAACTGCCACAAAATCGCCCTCGGGCTTACTCCACACGATGAGGTACGGGAAGCCCTCAAAACTCAAGCGAACGCCCTTGTCCTCGCCCTTCTTGGAAAGCGTGACCTGACGACTCTCGAGCACGTCAAAGATGGTCTCCGCAAAATCGAAGAGCTCATGCGACAGGGGCAGCGTCTTTCCCACCATGGGGTTCTTTGAACGGTTAGCAACATCAATCAAGCCAGTCGAGGGTACGGCGGTGCAAAGCTCCGCAGCCTCGTCTTTCTCGAAGCGCAACTCGTAGTCCGTATAGGCCTCGCCCTCGTCGAGCGGGCACCTAAAGCCGGGGTGTCCACCGATAAAGAACGGCATGTCCTCGGTGCCCTCGTTGGTCACCTCATAGGAAACGCGCACGGCAGCGTCCTCGAGCGTATAACGAGCGACAAGCTTAAACGGGTAGGGATAATCTCTCAGCAGCGCGGCGTTATCCTCCGAAGCCAGGCACATAGCCAGCTCGTTTGCGCTTTGGCTCAGCAGCTTCCACTCCTGCTTGCGCGCAAAGCCGTGGCGGGCGAGCTTCACATGATACCCGGAAAACGTCATGGCACTGCCATCGCGCAGGCCTCCGCAAATCGGGAAGCAAATCGGTGCCTGGCCAGACCACACGGCGGGATCGCCCTGCCACAGATACTCGCGACCTCCAGCCTCAATCGAGGTAAACGAACCACCAGCCGTGGACACCTTAACAGAAATCGAATCGTTGGAGAGAGCGTATTCCATTGCCCATCCTTTCGAACAACTGCTTTTGCTCGCAAGTATCCGTCTCGGCCCTGACTAAAGGACAAACCCGCACGCTCATCGATGTGTCCGGTATCCCAGCCATGCAACGGGGTACCATACAGACATTGATGCAATTACAGCTGGAAGGCCTTCTTATGCGAACCATCATCCTCTACGCCTCGCGCCATCACGGCAATACGAAAAAGCTCGTGGACGCCATCGTCGAGGCACACCCCGAGATCGATACCCTCGACGTCAAGGCGCTCGGCAAAAACGAGTATCCCAACCTGCACGAATATCATCTGATCGGTGTCGCCACGGGCATCTATTACTCCGAGATCGACAAGGACATGGCACGCGTGCTCACCAACGTGCTGCAGCCGCAGGACAAGGTGTTTGGCCTTATGACCTACGGCGGCAAAAACAAGTGGTACGGCAAGGATATCGATGGCATCTGCCGCATGAGGCAGGCCATCTTTATGGGTGTCTACGGCTGCCCCGGCTTTGATACGTGGGGGCCGTTCAAACTCGCCGGCGGTGTCCAAAAGGGACACCCGACCGCTGAGGAAATTAAGGGCGCCGTCGACTTCTTCGACAAAATCGAAGACGAGTATGGCGACATCATCGTCGAAGAGTACGCCAAGCGCGAGAAGCGCCTAGCATACGAGAAGGAGCATCCTGCAGGAGGCCTGGTGGCCGGCGTTAAGCGCACGGTAAAGAAGATCGCTAACAAGCTGTAACTGTGAAGGTACTTTTGAGCGTTTAACCCATGCGGCGGGTCCGAGCAGATTCGGGCCCGCCGTCTTTTTCTATCGTTACTCGGTAAAGGCGTTACCGACGCTCTGACCGCCAACATACGTCTCGACGAGGGTGAGCTCATGGTCGAACACGACAAAGTCGGCGTCGCGACCCGGCATGATGCTGCCGCACTTATCCTCGATGTGTACGGAGCGTGCCGGCACCTCGGTTGCCATGCGAATGGCGATATCGGCACTGGCGATGCCCCAGTCGACGATGTTCTTGACGCCCTGGGCAAGAGTGAGCACCGAGCCGGCAATGCTCTTGCCGTCGGCGAGCCAGCACAGGTTGTCCTTCATGATGACGTCCATGCCGCCACTGGTGTAGCTGCCCTCGGGCATGCCGCCACAACCCAGGCAGTCGGTGATGAGCACCGTATGCTGCCAGCCCTTTGCCTGCAGCAGCGCCTTGATAGCGCCAGGGTTTACGTGCTTGCCGTCACAGATGATCTCGGCGTAGGTCTCGGGCGTGGACATGGCAGCACCCACAACACCGGGCTCACGGTGATGCAGTCCGCGCTGGCCGTTATAGGTATGCGTAAAGCAGCTGGCACCGGCGTTGATGGCGGCGATGCACTCATCGTAGGTGGCGTCGGAGTGACCGATGCTGGTCACCACACCCTTGGCGTTCAGAGCAGCCGCATAAGCAGCGGCACCGTCGTGCTCGGCCGCCATGGCGCTCTTAACGATGCGACCACCCGCAGCCTCCTGCCACTGATCGAAGACCTCCTCGGAGGGATCGATAAGATAAGCGGGGTTCTGCGCGCCCACGTGCTTCATGGTAAAGAAAGGACCCTCCAGGTAGATGCCCTGAATGCGAGCACCGCAGAAGTCGGGGCCACGGCCCTCGTCCGCCTGAGCGATGGCGGCGCAGGCGTCCTTGATCTGCTCGACGCCATCGGTGAACGTCGTGGGCAGCCAGCTGGTGGTACCGCGACGGGCGAGCTCGGTCGAGCTGATATCGATGCCCTCGGGATCGTTATCGGTAGTCGAATGGTTATAGAAACCATGGATGTGGGTGTCGACCATGCCCGGCGCGATCCACGATCCCGTGTAGTCCTTGATCTCGCAGGAGGGCTCGTCGGCCTGCCAAGCGCCAAAGACGCCGTCCTCGACCATAAGATAGCCGCCCAGTTGCGGGCCTGCCGGCAAGAAGAACTTGTCAGCCTTAATTGCGTACGTGCTCATATGTACTCCTCACTTCTAAAGCAGTTGACTGTGGTGATGTTTATACCCAGCTCACGTAAAACAAAAAGCGCCCGCCCGCCGTTACGAGCGGACGGGCGCCCTTACAGGGGGACGCGATTAAGCGGTGAAGGGGTGAATCGTCACGCCCTTGACCACGCGGTTGACCGTGCCGGTGGGGCTCGGCGTGTCGGGCGTGTTGCCCACGCGCACGGAGTTAAGCAGGCTGATAGCCTGAGCAAACATCACGAACGGCAGAGCAAGGTAGCCCTCGGGAAGTGCCTCGTAGCCCTTAAAGGTGAAGGACTCACCCTCGTAGACAGTAGCGCCATCCTGCTGAACGGCAACGGTGTGCTGAGCAATATCGTCGCCACCGATCTCATTGAGGATGTCGATGTCGTACTGACGGGTGTAGGCGTCGTTGTTGACGAACACGAACACGAGGGTCTTGTCGTCGACGAAGGACTTGGGTCCGTGACGATAGCCCATGGAAGTGTCGTAAGAAGTGGCAACCAGGCCGTGAGCGAGCTCGAGGATCTTGAGCTGGCTCTCCTGGGCAAGGCCACCGAAGGAGCCAGAACCCAAGTAGGTCACGCGATTGAAGTCTCCAGCGAGATAATCGGCGACCTCGGGCTCACGGGAGATGACCTCCTCGCCCATCTTGGCGATGGTCTCGACCCACTCGGCCTTCTGCTCGTCAGAGGCAGTGTCGAAAATAAGGGTGGCGAGAAGGGTCATGCAGGAATAAGAACCGGTCATGGCGAAGCCCTTGTCGTTGGCGCGCGGAATGAGCAGCGTCAGCGCGTTGGGATCATCGGCAGACTCGACGGCGAGCTTGCCCTCGGGAGCGCAGGTGATGTTGAGGAATTTGACGTTGTGGACAAGCTCCTTGGCAACGGCAACGGCGGCAAGGCTCTCGGGGCTGTTGCCAGAGCGGGCAAAGGAAACCACGAGCGTGGGATCCTCGGCGCGCAGGAAGTCGCGCGGGGCGCTCACGATGTCGGTCGTGGCAATGGGCTTAAAGTCGTAGAGATCAGTGTTGCCAGCGTGACGCAGGTACGGGGCGCAGGTATCGCCAACGTAGTCAGACGTACCGGCACCGGTGAAGACAACGGACAGACGGCCCTCGCCCATAGCGCGAGCCTCGGCCAGAAAGGCCTCGATGGTCTCCTTGTTCTCACGATAGATGTTGAGCGTATCACGCCAAAGCTCGGGCTGCTGAGCAATCTCGGCCGTGGTGATCTGGGCGCCGAGCTCGGTGAGCTCCTCGACACTCTTCTCGAACATTTCTAATACCTCTCTCTAGAAGTAATCCTCTGACGTGCAATTATACACTTCGGTTGGTTATCTGGTAGTAACCAGTTAAATGCAAGGAATCACCATATGGAAACGATACGAACACTAGTTACTACGCTGGTGGTAAACCTTGTATTTAAACTGATCGGCACGAGCAACCGAGAGCGTATACTCCACAACCTCGTTTGACTCGTTATACGTAGTCCTGACCAAATCGAGCACAGGCGACCCCTCGACAATTGCCAAAAGGTGGGCATCGGTGGGACGGGCTATGCTCGCATAGAATTCCTCTTCGGCCACGCGAATCTTTTGCTGAAAGTCCTGCTCAATCACATCGTAAAGCGGCTTACTCTCCAGCAGTGGTCGCTTTAGGGACAGAAATTGACGAACCGGCAGATAGCTGCGTTCGACCATCATGGGCATGTTGTCGGCAGAACGAAGGCGCTTGAGCTTAAAAACGCGATCACCGATATGCAATCCCATATGCTCGGCCAGATTCTTATCGGCCTCCATCTCGCAAAACTCGAGAATCGTGGTCTCGGGGTCGCGACCCATCGCGCGCATCTGTTCGGTAAAGCTGTAGGACTGCATAAGATTGGTTGCCTTTGCCGAACGATCGGTCACAAAGGTACCGCGACCGTGCTGCCGAACCACCAGTCCTAAACGCTCCAGTTCCTGCAGAGCCAGGCGTACCGTGGTGCGCGAGAGACCATAGCGCTCCGAAAGTTCGCGCTCGGAAGGAATCATGTCACCGGCGCGATATTCATGGTCAATCTTTTCGGTCAGAATATCGACCAGCTGATCGTACAGCGGTTGCTTACGCGCCCCGATCGCCATCCTATCCTCCCATTTTCTCAAACTCGGCTACTACCTTGGGTGGTTAACATTATCTGTCTGCCACATCCGAATCATCAAGAAAACAAAAGCCGCGCGCTCTTTCGAGCACGCGGCTTTTAACATACACATGGCTTAAGGGGTCGGGGTGTGAGCCGCGTAGGGACACACCCCTCAAGCTAGAGCCTTACCAGATGCTCGGCCAGAGACCAAGCGGGCCAGCGCCCAGGATGCCCAGGACGAAGAGCAGCAGAATGCCCTTGGTCGGGGTCCAGCTGTGCTTAGCGAACATGTAGTAAAGCAGCAGCGTAAGCATAAGCGGGATGAGCTTCGGGACGATGGTGTTGAGGGTGTCGGCAACAGAGAAGTTGACCGGATCCTCGGTAACGGTGCCGTAGGTCACGGACTCCATGCCGTTGCCCAGATCGGTGACGCCGCACTCGACAGCGTTGCCGTCGGCATCGGAAGCGGTGAGGGCGTTGCCGTCCTTATCGGTCATGGCGATGGTACCGGCCTCAGCGGTCTCGGTATCGATGCCCTCCATACCGGTGAAGTTCTCGGCCTCCTTCTCGGAGACGATCACGGTAGTAGCGGAGAGGCCACGGGTGGTGCCGTTGGGAATCTGGAGGTTGATCTGGGTGCCACCCATGGTGACGACCAGGCAACCGACGACGAAGACGCCCATGATGGAAGCGGCGCGCGTGAAGGCCTGCATGTTGGCGGTCAGAGCGTCAATAGCGCTGGTGCCAAGCTTGTAGGACCAGTTCATGAGCCAGAAGCGCAGTGCGAACTGGACGGCGTTGAAGATCACCAGGAAGATGATCGGCGCAGCGGCGTTGCCGTTGATGGCCATGTTGGAGGTGATGCCAGCCGTGATAGGCACGAGCGTCAGCCAGAACAGGGCGTCACCGATACCACCGAGCGGGCCCATTGCGGCGACGCGGACGGCGCGAATCGTGGGGATGTCAACCTTGTTCTGCTCGAGCGAAAGCACGATGCCCATAACAAAGGTGACGAGGAACGGGTGAGTGTTGAAGAACTCCAGGTTGTGGCTCATGGAAGCCGCGAGGTCGTTCTTGTTGGTGTGGATCTTCTCCAGACCGGGGATGATGGAGTAGAGCCAGCCAGCGGCCTGCATACGCTCGTAGTTGAACGAGGCCTGCAGGAAGCAGGAGCGCCAAGCCATCTTGTTGAGGGTCTTCTGGTCGAGCTGCGGAGCAGGAGTGAGATCCTCGTAGTGCTCCGGGATCACATACTCATTAGATGCCATCTTCGAAGTCACCTCCGTCAGAAACAGCTGCACCCTTCAGCTCGGTCTGCTGCTGGAAGTCCCAGAAAGCGATGCCGAAGCCGATGAGAGCGAGGATGAGCAGGGCAGGAGTTGCCAGAGAATCGTTGGCAACGGTGATGATCGCGAGGCCAAAGCCCATGAGGAAGAAGCCCCACATGTCGCGGTTCATCATAACCTTGAGCAGGACGGCGAAGCCGACGAAGCGCATCATGCCGCCTGCAGCGGAGAGACCGGTCTGCAGCCAAGCCGGGATGGCGGAAGCGATGGTCTGACCGATGGTAGCGCCAGCGATGAAGAACAGGGTGACGACGATAGCGAAGATCAGGCCGAGCAGAGCCATGGCGAAGTAGTTCAGACGCTCGATACCCTTGGTGTCAGCGTTGTGAGCCATGTTGTCCGCGGAGGACATGAGCGGCGACATAAGCGTGAAGACCAGGGTAACGCCGAGCTGACCAAGCAGAGCGAACGGAATGGCAAGGCCGACTGCCGCGTTGGGCTCGAGGCCCGTGGCGATTGCGAGAATGGCTGCCATGATGCCGCCGATGACGGCGTTAGGCGGCTGAGCGCCTCCGATCGGCATGTTGCCGATCGTCATGAGCTGATAGGTACCACCCACGAGAAGACCGGTGTTGAGGTCGCCAAGGATAAGACCGATGACGGCGCCGGTGACGATGGGCTGATAGAGAGACTCGAGGAAGTTGAACTGGTCGATTGCCGCGACGAACGTGACGATGAAGACCAGAGCGACCTGGATGATCGAGTATTCCATCTTGCTCCTCCTTTCAAAATGCATGTACGCACTTTTGATATCACGTACAGAACGTCAGGGTTTCACTCCTGACAATGTGGATCACGAGGATTACGAGAAGAGCTTGCTCGTGTCCTCAACAGGCGTGCTCGGAACGCGCCTGATCTCCAGCTCCACCCCCAATTCCTGCAGCTCTTTAAACGCAGCGACATCCTCGTCGTTAACTGCGACGGAGGTGGCGACTTGGCGCTTTCCTTCCGACATGTGCATGTTGCCGATGTTTACCTTCTTTATAGGCACACCGCCCTTGACGAGCGTAAGCACGTCTTCCGGTGTTTCGGCCACGATGAAGATCTTCTGGCGCGGGCTCGCCTTGCCGATGACGTCGATGGTCTTCTGCAGAGAGAAGAAACGCGTAGCGACGCCGGCGGGAGCGGCCATCTTCATGAGGTTCTGGCGCATGGTATTGGTCGAAACGTCGTCGTTGGCGACGAGGATGAGGTTGGAGCCCAGAGTGGAGTTCCACTGGGTGGCAACCTGACCATGAATCAGTCGGTTATCGATGCGGGTAAGAAGAATGTTGGGTTCTGCCATGTTGATCAGCTTCCTTTCGCTATTTGCTGACGACAGTTACTTGATCTCCTGAATCGCGTAACGCGAAACATCTACGACGGCTCCGGATCGGACCTTGATCTGGACCTTCTCGCCTTCGATGCCCTTGACGGTTCCGTAGATACCGCCGGCGAAAAGAACCTCCTGACCCGGCTTGAGCTCGGTGTGCAGCTCCTTGAAGTACTTCTGCTTCTTCTTCATGTTGATTTGCGACCAGATGGTGTAAATCAAGCCCATGATGACAAGCAGGCCTAAAAGAGCGACCGAGGAGCTCAGGACGTTGGCTCCGAAATCGGCCATTAGATGCCGTCCTCGTCGCCGAAGATATCCTCTTCGTCGGAGCCGGCAACGGATGCGACCGTCTGGGCGGTGATGCCCGTCTGGCCAACGGTCACTGCCTGCTCGCCAAGCTCGGCGAGCGTGGCATTGCCGCGGAGGAACAGAAGCTCAATAACCATGGGGAGGTTAGTGCCGGTCAGAACCTCGACGTTGTCGACATCCTGGGCAATCATCATCGACTGGTTAAACGGGGTGCCGCCAAGCAGGTCGGTAAAGACGAGCACGCCATCGCACTCCTCGCGCATGGCGGTAATAGCGGCGCGGAGATCCTCGCCGTAGGAAGCAGCCTGATCGCCCTCAAAAGGAACGACGGTAAAAGCGGGCTGGTCACCGGCAACCATAGCGATAGCGCTTGCGAGACCGGGTGCGAACTGTCCATGACCGGTAAGAATAAAGCCAACCATTCAAATTTCCCTTCCGAAGGTGTGTACGATCTGAGTCCGATGATTTTCGGAAGCCAGCGGGCGCTCGCCCTTAAAGCTTCTTGGAAAGCGTTCTTTGAAGACCAGTGGTTTCTCAACTGGTAGTAACCACGTGACGTGTTGTTGTCACTATATCACCCCAGAAGAGGTCGCTTTCGTTGATTCATACAGTAAAACGTTTTTGCACCGCTCACGGTGATATTTCGACCGTTTACCGGTCGTTAACACATTTACCTGCGGTTTTGAAACCGTTTCGAAATGCTTTGGCAAAAGATCGGATCTTTTCCCGTGTCTAAACAACGCAGGGCGGCTAAAAATAGCGTGTAGAAAAATTGCAGGTCATTGTGAAGATATGTGAATTGGTCTTTTTGACTTAATACCAGCCTGAACCAGTTTTGAGATTATCGGCGAACGGTCGTTTTCGACCGTTCACCGGTAACTTGCAATCGTTTGCAGTTGTTTTCCCAGATGAATTAGGGAGACCCGATGAAGCACGTGCGTGATCATTCAATCTGCCCTTTCCGTCTCAATAGATAGCCCTCCAACGCAAAAAGCCCCCTAGAACGATGTCCGTTCTAGGGGGCTTCATCAGATATTTCGGCTTCGTACTCGAAGGCTCAGGCAATCTTTACGCAAACAGGCCGTAGATGCTGATATTGGCCTTGGCGTAGAGGCCGTTGGCGTACTCGGTCCACTTGGAGCTGGCGCTCGAAGCCTGCGAAGAGTACTGCTGGTAGGCGGTGTAATAGGCGGTCATGGCCTGCTTATAGGTAGCGCTATCGGCCGTAAAGGCATCGTCGGCAAAGGCCTTAGCGTAGGTGCTGTCCTTGTCCTTCCAGGTACCCTTCTCGCTATCCCACTCGTCACCGGCAAGGTTGATGATGTAATCGGCGTAGTCCTTGCTCGCGGTGTCCTCGTTGCCGTCAGAAGGCTCGGTCGGAGCGATCGGCATACTAGCGGAGCTATCGCCCACCTTCTTCTTGTAGAGCTTCTGCAGCGTCGCGGACTGGCGGACGATCTGCTTGGCCTGGTCCTTGGACACGCCATACTGCGTGGCCATGGTCTTGTAGTCCGAAGTGCCGATAGAATCCTCGGCGTACTTCTTCATCTCCTTAGAAGAGACGGTGATGCCCTCGTCCTCGGCGGCGTCGAGCAGGATCTTGTTGCGCACGTAGGACAGGATAACGTCGGCAGAGGGAGCGGTGTAGTTGCCATCGCTATCCTTGACGGTATCAAGGCTGTACTGGCTCTCGATGGCCTCGCGCGCGGTGATGTCGCTCTTCTTGCCGTTGTAGCTGTAGCTTGCCACGGTCGAATCGAGCTGGTCCTCGGTGAGGGTCGCCGAGCCGACGCCCTTGCCGCCAAAACCACCGTTGCCGATAAAGAAGCCGACCACAGCAGCGATCACGATGGCGACCACAAAGGCGGCAATCATCGTCTTCTTGTGCTTGGATGCGCTGTCGTCCACGTCGGAGTCATCGTCCTCGTCCTGCTCCTCAGGCATGAGGTTCTCGTCGGCGGCATCCGCGGCAATCTGAGCCTCCAGGCGGGCGTCCTCCTCCTCGGCGGTCGTGCCGGCAGCAATGTGCTCGGCAGACGTACCTGCGACCAGATCGATCTTCTCGTCCTCGTCACCGTCGGGGCCTTCGCCGCGCTCGATGATCTGGATGCCGTCGATCTCGTCCTTTTCGTCCTTCTTTTGAATCAGACCCATATCAGTTACTCCTTGTTAAGAAACATAGTCCTCAATAGAATACGCCCGACAGAGCGCCGGGCGTATTCATTCTCAGGTTATCCGCAAACGTATAAGTACCGCTTAGGCGTTTGAAGCCGTATCCCCTTAGGCAAGATGCGCGATAACGGCATCGGCAAAGGCCTGCGTGCCCACGGCGCCCTCAATAGAGCCGGTCTGGGCACGACGCACGTCACCGGTAACCTGCTCGCCCTCGTCGAGCGTGGCAGATACGGCGGCGCGAATACGATTGGCAGCATCGTTCTCGCCCAGATGATCGAGCATCATGGCGGCAGACAGAATCTCGGCCGTGGGGTTAGCGATATCCTGGCCAGCGATATCGGGCGCGGAGCCATGCGTGGCCTCAAAGATGGCGCAGTCGGCTCCGATATTGGAGCCGGGGGCCATGCCAAGGCCGCCCACAAGACCGGCGCACAAGTCGCTGACGATATCGCCATACAAATTGGGCAGGACTAGAACATCGAAGTCGTTGGGGTTCTGAACCAGACCCATGCAGGTGGCGTCGACGATCTTGTCGTTGAACTCGATATCGGGATAGTTGGCAGCCACCTCGCGAGCCACGCGCAGGAACAGGCCGTCAGTCGCCTTCATGATGTTGGCCTTGTGCACGGCCGTCACCTTTTTGCGACCGCAGCGGCGAGCATACTCAAAGGCGTACTCCACAATACGGCGGCTTTTGGCGATGGAGATGGGCTTGATCGAGATGGCGGAATCCGCGGCGAAGGTTTTCTGACCCGAGCGCTCGACAAGCTGTGAAAGCTCCTCGACCTCGGCAGCGCCTTCGTCGAACTCAATACCAGCGTAGAGGTCCTCGGTGTTCTCGCGCACGATAACCAGGTCGACATCGCGGAAGCGCGAGCCATCGCCCGGTTGCGACAGGCAGGGGCGCACGCAGGCGTACAGATCGAAGTACTTACGCAGGGCAACGTTGACGCTGCGGAACCCCGTACCGACCGGCGTGGTGATGGGGCCCTTGATGGCAACTTTGGTCTGGGCGACGGCATCGAGCACATGCTGGGGCAGCGGCGTGCCAAACTCGTCCATGACGCCGGCACCGGCCTCCTGGACGTTCCAATTGATCTGGACACCGGCGGCCTCGACCACGCGGCGCATGGCCTGCGTAATCTCGGGACCGATCCCGTCACCGGGAATCAGGACTACATCGTGCGCCATAATCTGTTACTCCTCGTCTTCGGCGTCGTCAGATTTTTTAACGCTAGCACGCTTCTTCTTTTTGGAGAGATCCAGGCCAAAACGTTTAACAAGCATTTCGCAAATCTCGCTCGAACGGGCCTTGAGATAGCTGCCCTTGCCGTTCTCGGCATCGAACTTAAGGCGCAGCGCAAGCTTCTCGGCGATCTCGGCATCGATCTCGCCTTTGCCAAACTCGTACAGGCAGCCGAGCATATCGCGATACTCGAGGTCACCGTGGTAGCACTGGATGGCCTCGTCCAGGATGGGCCAAGCCTCGCGCGAACGCTCGACGCTCGTGGCACCCCACACGCACAGCAGGCGGAAGGCGGCATAGCGCAGCGTGGAGGAAATCTCGTCAAACAGTGCGGTCTCGGCGCCCTCAAAGGCATCGCCCAGCTGGTCGGGGCAGGTGGTGGCGAGCGCCGCCAGGGCATCGAGGGCCTCCCAGCGAGTCTGAGCCTCGGGCCGGTCGAGCGCCTCGATCAGCGCGGGCACGCAGGGCACGACGCGCTGCGGATCGCGCTCGGCAAGCAGGTGCAGCACGCGGGCGGCAAACTGGCGGATACGGCGCGTGGGGCAGCCGAGCTCCTGGACCAAGCGGTCGACGGTGTTCTCGTTCTCCTCTGCCAGCTGAAGCTGTGCCAGCTCCTCGTCGGTGAGCTGTTCGTCTTTGTTTTCTGCCATAGTTACCTCTTCTTACTATTTCTTAGTGTGCCTGCCAGCACCCTTGCTGTCATCGGTGACCGAGATGAGCTGTCGGTCAGCCGCGCCATTGCGACGCGCGCGGCGGCGCTCCTCGGCGTCTCCTGCGTCGGCGGCGGCGCGATGAGCCTGGTTGACGTTAAAGACCTCATCGTGCTTGCGCCACGGACCAACGGACTCGCCAAAGCTCATCTTAAGGCCGGCGATAAAGCCGCCAAGCCAGCCGATCGGCGCAAACTGCACCAGCGGGAACAGCGAGAACACCCAGGTCAGCAGGACGACTGCCGCCGCTCCTGCAAAGTTGGCAATCCAGTAGTCGCGCTTGGTGACGACGCGCTTTTCGCACGCCCACTGGCCGCACAAAAAGCCAATGTAGATCGCAAAGAGAAAGAGCACTAGTGCGAGCACCACGAACGTCCAGCTCATGGGCGCTACTCCTCGTGATGGTGGCCGCAGCAGCACTCGTGGCCGTCGTCATGGCCGTGGCCGCCGCAGCACTCGTGGTCCTCGCCATGGTGGTGGCCACAACCGCACTCGTGGTCGTCGCCATGCTCGCCGCAACCACAGCCTTCCTCATGAGCACCATGCTCCTCGGGACGATACTGCGACCAGTCCAGACCGGCGGCAATGGCGTCGGCCTCCTCCTTATAGAGGACATTGATGGCCTGGGTACCCAGCTTGGCACCACCGATGGCGTCGAGCATGTCATAGAGCGTAAAGGCCACGTCGGCGCCGGGCAGCGCAAGCTCGCGGTCGTCGGCATAGGCGAGCGCCAAGCGCAGGTCCTTGATGAAGTGCTCCACCATAAAACCGGGCTTGTAGTCGCCGTCGAGCGCCTTGGGCGCCAAGCTCTCCATGGCACCGGACTTGCCGGTGCCGCCCAGGATCATCTGACGGGTCTTCTCCATATCAAGGCCGCTCAGCTCGGCAAACGCCAGCGCATCGGCCATGCCGACCATGCAGGCGCCCAGCGACACCTGGTTGGCGAGCTTGGCAGCCTGGCCCTTGCCGGCGCCATCGAAGCAGCAGATGGTTGCCGCAAAGGTGGAAAGGATATCGCGGACCGGGGCAATGTCGTTCTCGGTAGCGCCCACGATAGCCGTAAGCGTGCCGGCGATAGCACCCGACTCGCCGCCGGTGACGGGGCAGTCAAACGCCATGCGGCCGGAAACCTGGGCGGCCTCGGCAATGTCGCGCGCCAGCTCGGGCGAGCTCGTGGTGAGGTCGATTAGGACCGCACCGGGCTTAGTGCACGCGAGCAGACCGTCGCCCGCCAGGTAGAGCTCCTCGACCTCGGAGGGATAGCCCACCATGGTAAAGACGACGTCGGCGTTCGCCGCGGCATCTGCCGGCGTATCGGCCCAGACGGCACCGCGCTCAACAAGCGCTGCAGCCTTGGACTTGGTGCGGTTGTTGACCGTGACGGGATAGCCAGCGTCCAGAATGTGGCCGGCGATAGGGGCACCCATGATTCCGGTGCCGATAAATGCGACAGAGAGCTTGTTTGCCATGAAACCTTTCCTTTTGGGTTGGGTGTTATTACCAGGTTGAATACTCGTTGCCAGCGTTTGGGCTGTGAGTCGAGGGCGATTACGGACGCAGCGCTTGCCTACTGGCCGCGCACGCGGCGGGCGATGCGGTCGGAAAGCGACGCCTTGTCGGTGCGGTTCTTGCCCCAAAACGCGCAGGCCACCATGCCGGGGCCCACGTGCGAGCCGATGGTGGGGCCCACGGAGCTGCGAATGATCGTAACGTCGGCGCAGCCCTCCTCCTTGCGGATGGCGGCTTCGAGCCAGTCACCGTCCTTTTCGGCATCGGCCGTCATGATGGCGATGGGCATGGTGCGATCGGGCACGTAGTTCTCGCGGAACGACTTGAGAATGGACTTGAGCGCCTTCTTGCGGCCGCGGTTGACGCCGATCAGCGACAGCGAGCCGGCAAGGTCGTAGGAGAGCTCGGGCTTGACGTCGAGCTTTGCCGTGAGCTGCGCCGCCGCGGGCGGAATGCGGCCGCCGGCAGCCAGCGCATCGAAGCTCTCGAGCGTAAAGTAGCCGTGCACGTAGGTCTTGGCCTCGTTTGCCCAATCGACCAGCTGCTTGGCAGTCAGTCCCGCCGAACGCTGGCGCACGGCCTCAAGCGCCAGGAGCTCGCCGGTCGCGCAGGGCAGAGCGTTGTCGACCACGTAGAGCTCAAAGTTGGGATACTCGGCGCGCACGGCATCTGCCGCCTGGCACGCGGAGTTGTAGCTCGACGACAGCGCCGAGGTAAAGCACAGGTAAACCGTGGGTGTGCCCTCTTTGGCGCACTCGGTAAAGAACTCGATATAGCGACCGAGCGACACAGCCGAGGTGGACACGCGGGCACCGGCGCGCATGCGGTCGTAGAACTCCTTAGGGCTCATGCTCGACCAGATGTCGTCCGTGCGCTCCTCGCCATCGATAATGAAAGGGAAGCCCAAGATATCGACATCGAGGTTCGCGGCGACCTCGGGGTTAAAGTCGCAGCAGGTATCGACGACGATACGGCAACGGTCCGAATGACCGGCGGATGCGGCCTTGTCCATCAAAGCGACTCCTTACGTAAAAAAGGCGGCCACCCGCATGGGATGGCCGCCAACCGTTAACTCATGCAAGTTAACGTATTTTACTCGTCAAGTGTTTCGATGCGGGGCTTGATGATGCCATATCCACCATTCTTACGGTGATACACCACATTGATGAGGCCAGTCGTCGCGTTCTCGAACACGTAGAAGTCGTGGCCGAGCAGATCGGTCTGCACCAGCGCCTGCTCCTCAGTCATCGGGGTGACATCGATGACCTTCTCGCGGACGAGCAGGTCGTCGTCCTCCTCGGGCAGCAGCAGGTCGGCCAGATCCTCGACGCGCTCGACCGGTGCGACATCCGCGGCGCTGGCACCGCCCTGGCGGTTGTCCACAACCTTGGTCTTGAACTTGCGCAGCTGGCGGGTGACCTTATCGGCGGAGAGATCGATGGCGGCATACATATCCGCGCCGTGCTCGGCGACGCGAATCACAGAGCCGCGGGCACGAACCGTGACCTCGACGATTGCCGGGTTGGGGTTCGAGGGGTTCTTCTCATAACGAAGCACGACGTCGACTGTCATGGGCTCGATATCGAAAACCTTGAGCGCCTCGCCGATCTTCTCGTCCACATGCGCACGCAGAGCATCGGTTACCGTCGTCTTGCGTCCAGAAACCTTGATATCCATACGTGGCTCCAATCTGCCTCGGGGACTTACTGTACTGGCTATGTACCCATTGCCGTGCATTTAATCACCCGAATTCCCAAAGGCCCGAATAACGACTGCTTGATACCGCATACCGAAGTCTCGCACTTTTCCGCGGCAAAGTGCGCTATATGAGGGCGTCGGCGGAGTTGGTTTTTCTCCTGGAAATTGCCCTTGAGCTGCTGGTTTTATCAAAATTGAAAAGCCGGGCTCCCCTATGGGGGAGACCCGGCCATGCGTGTTGAAACCGTGAAGAAGCGCCTTGTTCAATGTATGGCAGGCGCCACCCCTACCAATAACTAGCTATTGAGCTTGTTGATGTCATCGTCGGTGATGGCGCCCTCCTGGCTAGACGAGGGGCTGTCGCCGTTGTTATCGGAGGTGTCGCCATCGGAGGACTCGGTCTCGTTGGACGTGGATTCGGATGCCTGCACATTGGCCCCCGAAACAGTCTTGGCGGTAAGGTCATAGGGCATTTGGCCGTACCAGACGCAGTGGACCGCCTCGAGCGTGCCGTCGACCGTGATGTCGTCGAGGGCATCGCTCACAGCACGGCACAGCTCATCGTTAGAGCTAAGGCCTGCGACGCCAAGCGTGGAGGGTGTCTCGAGCGTGCCGACACAGGAGATCTGGCTCATCAGGCGCGCGAGGTAACCACCGGCCGTGGAATCACAGATCACGTAATCAACCTCGCCCGACTCGAGTGCCTCGAAGCACTCGTTGATGTTGGAGAAGGTCTTTTGGTTGGCCGTGATGCCCTGCTTGGCGAGCGCTTCCTGCGAGGCCGAGAAGGTCTGAACGCCCAGGGTAGCGGTGTTAAGCATTTCGGTGGAAACGCTCAACGACTCGCCGTCACTGCTCTTGCCGAATACGGCGGGGGCGTCGTACAGACAGGTGCCAAGCGAGCTGATATCGCCGTCCGTAGAGCTGACGTCGCCAATGAAGATATCGGCCTTTTTATCGCTGAGCGCGGAATCGGCCGAGGACGCATCGACAAAGGCGACCTTGAGACCCATGCGGCATGCGAGGGCACGAGCGGCATCGACCGCATAGCCCGTGAGGTTTCCGTCGGCATCCTGCATGGCTTGCGGGGCATCGGAAGTATCGAGGGCGACCGTCAGGGTTCCCGGCGTGACCAGGGCATCGTCCGATACCGTGGGGGTAACGGTCTCGCGCTCGATCTGGTCGATCGTGGGCGTCGTGAACGTGGACAGTGGATTGAACGCGCATCCACTCAGGCCCAAAACGGCAATGACCGCCGCGGTCCCAGCACCCAACCGAGTCGCATGCATCAAGCTGCCCCTCACCATGTCCGCTACCCTACCTTCTGTGTCGTATACGATCCGTGCCCTGCACGGAATATCGGGTTGTTCCCACCAGCTGACCTGGTATTTGACCCCACACTTGCGCACCGGGGCGTTTGCTCGGGAGGCCGCAGCCACCTTCACGACTGGCCCGCTCGCCCGCGAGGCGGTATTGCCCCAAAGAAAGTAGAACGGACGGTGCGGCTTACATCTAGGACGCGCCATGATCGCGCCGCGCGCACGCGGTCGCTTACGTGGATCCCTTTGACCGCGTCTGTCTTGGACTTGGATGGGCGCATTGCCCGTCCGCAACCACAGCCTGGCGGGAACGTAGCGCATTATAGCTAAGTTCAAGCTAAAGTTTAAGGTTAGGTCGTCATTCGCACCGCGAGTACAGATTTCGCAGGTCGAGGCGGGCAGCACACGGCGCTCTTCATCGGGATGGAAGTCCCTCCAACTGATGTGACCCATATGCCGGCGCTCGGCGCGCATCATGCGTAGCGCCGAGGCGCCGGTAAGGATCACAGAGGCTGCCAGTTGCTCGCCTGCCGGCTCGACGCGCCGCGCAATCTTCACTGCCACAAAACCACCCCTACCAAACGCGTGCGATAGCGAGGCCATCGACGGCTTTGGCGCCGGCGCGCTTAAGCTCCGCCGAGGCCGCTGCCATTGTCGCGCCCGTGGTAATGACATCGTCGATGAGCAGCAGACGACAGCCACGTACATCCTCGACCGTCTCGTACATGTCCCGGGCATGTTCCCGGCGCTCGGCGCGACCGAGTTCGCGCTGGTCGCCATGACCGTATTTGACCAAGGCGTCCAGCAATGGCACACCCGAAAGATCGCAAAACGAGCGCGCGATTGCTTCCATGTGATCAAAACCACGCCGCCGAAACGCCGCCGCAGTCGCGGGCACAAATACCACCGCGTCGACACCGGACAGCACGCCGCCGTAACGGTCGGGGGCTGCTGCCTGGGCATGCAAGGCGGTGTCGTAGAGCAGCTCTGCCAGATACGGTGCCAGACGGCGCTCGCCCGCATCCTTGTATGCCTTGATGATGCGCGGCAACGGATGTGCATAGACAGCGCACACCAGGCAGCGATCGAGGGCCTTAGCCACCGTCGAAGACGCGCCCTCGACCGAGCACTCGGTACACAGCAGGTCTCCAAACGGAGCGCCGCACCTCGTGCAGCTGTGGCGCGGATCGACAAGCGTGAGCGACGCCAGGCACTCCCGACAAATAAGCGCACCGGCACGCTCGCAACCGGCGCATCGCGTGGGCGAAAGAACCTCGAGTGCCTCATGCGCCGCGCGCTCGGCAAACGGTAGCAATTCATCCGCAAACGGCAAGATGTCGGCACTCCGTAAGCGGCTCAAACCATTCAGATAGTTATTTATGACAAAACCCTCCCTACGCTTGGGCGAAGGGAGGGTTGTCGATTCAGTGCCATGATACCCCGTTGCACTTGGGGTCAGACAAGTCGAATCCGCTTGAGGGCGCTATTCGCCGGCAGGCGGTTGCGGTGCGGACGAGGTGTGGGTCGAGCCTTCGCCACCATCCTGGCGCGGCTTGCGGGAACGGCGACGGCGGCGGCGCTTCTGACTCTGGTCGGCCGAACCCTCGCCACTGCGATCCTCACGCGGCTCGCGCTCGTCGCGAGCACCGCCGCGCGAAGCCTTGGCGGCAGCTCCTCCGCCATCGCCGGGGCGACGGCGCGTGACCTTGACTTCACCATCCGAAACCTGATCGGCCACAGAAGGAACCGAGGGTTTCTGCTGCGTGCCCGAGGAATGGCGACGGCGCGGACGCGGCGCGCGCTCCTCCTCGCCACGTGGCCTGCCAGCCTTGTCGGCAGGCGCGTCGGAGGCCGAGGCACCCTTGGGAGCGGCACCGGCCTCGCGAGCGGCTGCGGCGCGGAAGGCGTCCTCGCGCTCCTCGCTCGACAGGTGGCGGCGACGACGGCGCGTGGGGTTCATGCCGCCGCCGCGGTTTTGCTGCTGGGGCTGCTGAGCCTCGCGCTCGCGAGAGGCGTTCTTGCCCGCGGTCTCGCCGTTGTCGACGGACGCCGTGCGCTTGCGGCGACGACGGCCGCCGGCCGCCTCCTCGGCCTCGGAAGCCTCGGCCTTGCCGCGGCCCTTTCCGCGGCCACGACCCTCGCCCTGGGCCTGACCGGCACAAGCATCGGATTCGGCATCGCGACGACGGCGCTTGGGCATCGACGTGCCGGCCAGACGGTCGGCACTCGACAGGCCATCGCCCACGTCGACGCCGTTCTCGCGATCGAGCTCCATGAGCGCCAGGCGCATCTCGGGCGACTCGATGCGCTCGAGCACATCGCGCGTCACGCAGTCGGGGCGGCAGCTGCAGCCCTGCTCGGCGGCCTTCTTTTTGCAGCCCTCCGAGCACGTCATATCGGCCAGGTTGACCTTAAAGACTTTACCGTTCTCCAGGCGCAGCACCAGCTGCTCACGCGGCGTGTCATATTCCTGGATACGCGCCTTGCCGAGCGGCGTATCGATGAGCGTCTTCTTTTTGGGCGCGCGGCTCTTAAAGTCCTTGTACGCCTCGAACTCATAGCGCAGGCAGCACATCAGGCGGCCGCACACGCCGCTGATCTTAGACGAATTGAGCGGCAGGTCCTGCTCTTTTGCCATGCGAATCGAGACGGGCTCAAACTGTCCGCCAAAGCGCGTGCAGCAGAGCTCCTGTCCGCATTGGGCATAGCCGCCCACCAAGCGAGTCTCGTCACGCACGCCAATCTGGCGCATGTCAACGCGAATGTGCAGCGTCGAGGACAGGTCCTTGACGAGCTGACGAAAATCGACGCGCTCCTCGGCCGCAAAGTAGAACACGGCTTTCTCGCCGCCAAACAGGTATTCGACACCCACCGGCTTCATCTCGAGGTCGAGATCTTTGACCAGACGGCGGAAATCGACCATGGCCTCATCGCCCTGGATGGCCAGGTCGTCGGCAAGCTGCAGGTCGATATCGCTCGCCACACGCAGCACGGGCTTGAGCGGCTGACCGATCTCGTCTTGCGGCACCTCGAAGGGATCGGCCGTGACCAGGCCGATCTCGGTTCCGCGCTCGGTGGAGCAAATGGCATAATCGGCCTCGAGGATATCCAGATCCTGCGGGTCAAACCACAGGTCGCGCGAGGCGTAGGTAAACTTAACGGGTACGACTAACGGCATTTCAGTGCCTTCCTGATATCGAACAGCATGACCTCGATGGCCAGCTGGGGAGTAACGTTTCTGGCAATGTTGCGCTCGGCGGTCGCGACCGCCTCGAGCGCCCGGGTGGCACCCGCAACATTCGTAGCGGCGGCAAGCCGCCCGATCGTGTCGCGCACGTCCTCGTTCACAATGTCTGCCGCCTCATCCTGAAGCGTCAGCAGCACGTCGCGCATGAGCGTCCGCGTGCTCGCCAGCGCTTCCATGATACCCGAACGCTCGCGCGCGTTGAGTTCGCGCTTGTTGCGGTCCTCAAGCTGCTTCAATGCTCCACGCGACAGATAATCGGCGTTTTGCTCGAGCACCTTTTCCTGCGTGGACTTGACCTCGGCGAGCGGAGCCTTAACGGCGACGATGAGCGACTTGGCGCGGCTGAGTACATCGGCCTCGTCGGCGGCGATGAGCGAATCGATGGCGCGGATCATCTGGCGGCGAGCATCCTGGCGCTCGGCGCTCTTAAGGAACTCGATGCCGCGCGTGGGGCTCCCCGCCACGGCGACCGCCATGCGACAGCGTACGAGATCCTGGCCCGTCGCGCGGCTCACGGCCTTCGTGGCCACGGCGGGCGACACCAGCCGAAACGGCACGCACTGGCAGCGGCTCACGATGGTGGGCAACATCACGTCTGCCGAGGTGCCCAGCAAGATAAACATAACGCCCTCGGGCGGCTCCTCGAGCGTCTTGAGCAGTGCGTTGGCGGTGTTGGCGCGCAGCTGCTCGGCACGGTCGATGATGTAGACCTTGGCCTTGGCACGGATGGGCGCCAGCGGCACGTCGTCGAGCAGCTCGCGGGTCTGGGCGATGAGGTAGCCCGTGGCGCTCTCGGGCGTGTAATAGTGCACGTCGGGGTGCGTATGGCGGGCGACACGCACACAGCTATCGCATGAGCCGCAGCCGTCCTGCTCGCACAGGAAGGCTTGGGCGAGCGCCCAGGCGGCATCGAGCTTGCCGGCACCGGGAGCGCCCAAAAACAGGTAGGCGTGCGATGCGCGGCCGCTGGCGACGGCGTTGGTCAAAAAATCGCGTACGCGCTCTTGGGTGTCGAGCTTGGCCAGCAGGCTTGCCTGAGCGGGGGCCATGTTACTCGGCCTCCTGGGCAAGCGTGGCGGTGACGGCGTCCTGGGAAATGTCGAGACCGTACGCGCGAACCTGCTCGACCGTCTGCGCGAAGACGTCCTCGATGGAAGCGGTGGCGTCGATGAGCTTCACGCGATCTGGCTCCTCGGCGGCAATAGCACTAAATCCCTGGTAAACGCGCTCCTGGAACGCCATGCCCTTGGCCTCCATGCGGTCGACCGCACCACGGGCGGACATGCGCAGCGCCGCCTGCTCGGGCGTGATGTGATAGACGAGCGTGAGCGCCGGGTGCGTCCCCGCGACAGCAAGGTTGTTGGCGTCGCGTACCATCTGGCGATCGAGACCGTCGGCAAACGCCTGGTAGCAGGTCGTGGAATCATAGAAGCGGTCACACAGGACCACCTTGCCGGCCGCAAGGGCGGGAGCTATGACCTCGTGCACCAGCTGGGCGCGTGCGGCCTCGTAGAGCAGCAGCTCGCAGGTATCCCCCATCGCCGTATTGGCGGGGTCGAGCAACAGGGTACGGATCTTTTCACTAATGGCGGTACCACCCGGCTCACGCAGGGTCACGACCTGGTAGCCAGCGAGCTCGAGCGCACGGGCCAGCAGGCGCGCCTGCGTGGACTTACCGGCACCATCGACGCCCTCGAGCGTGATAAAGCTATGTTGAGCGGGCTCAAAAGCCATGGGCGCAGTCCCTTCCTACAAGGCGCGTAAATGCAGATATATCAACCAAATCATGATACCCCAGTGCTCGGCGCGTCCCCAATGGCTAATGGTGCCTTTCCAAAGTTGCGGTGAAATAGGGACTGTTTGGCGGTCTCAGAGCTTCAATCAGCCCCTATTTCACCGCAACTTATGATGGGGAATTTTGGATGCTTGGTATAATCGTCGTATGGCATTGAAATGTGGCGAAAGGAGTGGCAATGTCTCGGTATTGCGCCTCGTGCGGCAAGCTTCTTGCAGATAATGCCAAGTTCTGCACCTCGTGCGGTGCACCCGTTGAGCAAACAGCCGCGAGCGATAGCCAGCCCGCTTTTGGGCAGACCGGGCCCCTTGATACGCCGCAAGCCAAGGCGGACGATCCCCTCGCTTATCGCCCCGACCCCGCCGCAAGCCCCGCGGCCGGCGAGACCACGCAGTGCATACCCGTCGCGAGCGGCTCGCCCCAACAGCAGCCGGCTCCCGCATACGCGCCTGCTTCGCCACAGACCCCCGCTCCCAAAAAGAGCGGCACCGGGGCGCTTGTCGCCGTTATCGTTGCGCTGGTGGCAATCATCATCGCCCTGGTCATCTTCTTTGTGATCAAACCGTTCGACAACTCCGCCACGCAGACGACTGCCGAGGTTACCAAGCTGCACCACGATGTTGACGATGATGACCTCAAGCCTCTCGGCGACCCCAATAGCCTTTACGACGATGACGATGACGACGAGGACGAGGCTGGCGGCGAAGCAACCCTCTCCGAGCAGAACCTCTACCGTCGCCTGAGCGAATACTACGACCTGCTCGAGGACCTCGATAGCCAGGTCCGCGCCTGCGCGCAGGCCTTCAATGGTAGCTATCTGGAAGAAGATCGCACCACCCGTCAAAATCTCGCCGACGTCGCCGAGCGCACGGAGGAGACCATCGAGCAGTATTACGATATCGTCGAGGACCTGGACGTCCCCATGAGCTCCAAGAACTACAACTCCTGGAAAGACATCATTGCCCTGTATGACGACCTTGATCACCGCATCGACGCGATCTGCGATGCCTGGGAGATCAGCCTAAAGTACGCAAAGCCCTCGGACCATAAGGACGAAATCGTGGCGCCGCTGGCACGCGACAACGAGCCGGGAACCAGCAGCAACAAGTATCGCTTGGACTTTGAGGACCGCTATCCCAGCGCCAAACCCGTCGAGGTGAACTAGCGTTTTGTCGTTCCCGAGCTGGCAGTTAGGGACGTTCCTAAACTGCCGGTAGAAAAGGAACGTCCCTAACTGCCGAACAAAAAACGGGCGAGGATCATGGGACCCTCGCCCGTTTTTGTTTTGGGCAATGTTTCGGCTGCGCCGCTACTTGCTGGCGGCCGCCTTCTTTGTGGTCGTCTTTTTCGCGGCAGCCTTCTTGGCAGTCGTCTTTTTCGCCGTGGTCTTCTTCGCCGTACTCGCCTTGGTCGTCGTCTTGCGGCCGCGGGCGGGCTTCTTCTCCTTGGTCGGGCAGTCCATGTTGACGCAGATACGCCACGGACCGCGCGCCGTGTTGACCACCACGATGGGAGCGCCGCACTCGGGGCAGGTCTCACCCGTCGCCTCGAGCTTACCGCGCGCCGGCAGCGGATAGCTCACGCCGCAATCGTCATAGTTGGTGCAGCGGATAAAGCGCTTGCCGCTCTTCTCGCTCTTGTGCGCAATCAGATCGCCATGGCGTCCGGCCTCGGCGCACACCTTGCACTCGCCCACCTTAAGGTCGGGCTCGTAATTGGTGGGACACGTGGGGTTCACGCAGATCTCGAAAGCCTTCTGGCGGAACGGCTGGCACTTAATGCGCGGTGCGCCGCATTCGGGACACACGGCAGCCTCGCCCTCGAGCGGGCTCACCTTGACGCCGCTCGGCACCGGATAGGTCACGTCGCAGTCGGGCCAGCCCATGCAGCCGATAAAGCTACCGCGGGTCTTGGCGCTCGTCTTCATAACCAGATCCTTGCCGCACTTGGGGCAGGCGCCCACGCGCGCATCGGCCGTGACGGCATCGCTGATGGCGTCGCCCAGCTCCTGCGTATGCTTGAGCAGCTCATCGAGCACGCCGGCCAGCAGCGCGCGCGAGTGCGTCACGACATGCTCTTCGGTATCTTCGCCGCGCTCCACGCGGGTCATGTCGCCGTCGAGCTCGCTGGTCATATCGGGGCTCGTGATGCGCGGGGCAAACTGCGACAGTGCATCGATGATGGCGATACCCAGCTGACTCGGCTCCACGGGATCGTTTTTGAGGTAGCGCACGGCGTACAGGCGCTCGATGATGCTCGCGCGCGTGGACTTGGTGCCCAGGCCGCGCTTTTCCATCTCCTGCACGAGCTTGCCCTGGCTGTAGCGTGCGGGCGGCTCGGTCTGCTTGGCCTCGAGCTTAATGTCGAATACGTCGACCGTGTCGCCCTGCTCCAGCGGCGGCATCTGCTCGTCGCGCTTGAGTCCGTACGGGTATGCCTCGCGGAAACCCGGGGTCACGAGCACATCGCCCGAAGCCACGAACGGCTCGCCGTTCACGTCGAGCTCGAGCTTGGTGTTCTCGATGGTGGCGGGGCCCATAAGCGTCGCCAGGAAGCGACGAGCGATGAGGTCGTAGAGCTTGCGCTGGCCACCGTCGAGCATGGACGGATCGCCCTCGCCCGTGGGGTAGATAGGCGGGTGGTCGGTGGTCTCGACCTTGCCGCGCGTGGGCTTCATGGGACCGGCGAGCACCTTTTTGCATACGGGCGCCAGCGCCGGGTTGATCTTTGCCAGGTCACTCACCACGGCGCCCAGATCGAGCGTCGCGGGGTACACGGTGTTGTCGACACGCGGATAGCTGATAAGACCCGCCATGTAGAGGGACTCGGCGATGCGCATGGTGCGTGCGGGCGAGATGCCCTCGGCCGCAGCGGCAGCCTGCAGCGAGGTGGTCGCAAACGGCGTGGGCGGCTGCTGCTTGCGCGAGCGCTTGGTCACCGCGGCAACGGTTGCCGTCGCAACGCCGTCGACATGGCCGTACGCCATCTCGGCAGCATCCTTGTCGGTAAAACGCGCCGTCTTGTGCGCGATCTTAAAGCGGTCGTCCTCGGCAGCAGCCTGCGCGGCAGCCATGCCGCGGATCTGCCAGTAGTCCTCGGGCACAAACGCCATGCGCTCGCGCTCGCGCTCGACCACCAAGGCGAGCGTCGGGGTCTGCACGCGGCCGGCAGAACGAACGTTGCCAAAGCCGCCAAACTTGGCGAGCGTCAGGTAGCGCGTGAGCACCGCACCCCAAATGAGGTCGATGTGCTGACGGCTCTCGCCGGCATCGGCCAGGTTCTGGTCGAGCGAGACGAGGTTATCAAAGGCCTGCGTGATCTCGGCCTTGGTAAACGAAGAGTACTGGGCGCGGGCAACCGGCAAGTCGGGCGCAACCTCGCGCACCTTGTTGAGGGCGTCCGAACCAATCAGCTCGCCCTCGCGATCGAAGTCCGTGGCGATGATGACGCTGTCGGACTTCTTGGCAAGGTTCTTGAGCGAGCGAATGAGTTCTTTCTCGGCCGGCAGCTTGATAACGGGCGCCCAGGTAAGGTAGGGCAGGCTCTCGAGCTTCCAGCCTTTGATGGAGATACCGTCGGCAAGGAACGGTTTGCGCTTGGTGTCATAGGGCGGACGCGCCAGGCCATCGGGTATGTCGGCCGGCAGCATCTCGCCGTCCTCGGTGACCGAATACCAACCCAGCTTTTTATCGAACAGCACGCTGTCGCAAAAATCGGGCGCAAGGATGTGACCGGCAAGGCCGATTGTCACGCACTCCTCGCCCTTCCACTCAAAACGGTAGATGGCGGTGTTGTACACCTTGTCCTTTTTGGGCTTGCCCGTGGAAAGACGCTCGGCAATCTGACGCGCGGCGTCGTTTTTCTCGGCGATGATGAGCTTCAAAAGAGGCTCCTATCTCGTGTGTCTGCGGCTGCGCCCGCACGTACGACGGCCGACTTACGCCCTTGTTTGTTCGATCTGCCCGATGAGCCAATCGCACCAGGCATCCATGCCCTCGCCCTTGCGTGCGCTCACGGCAAACCGCGGCGCCTGCGGATTGAGGTCATCGAGTGTCTTAGTATACCTATCCATGTCAAAATCGAAAGCCGGGGCCACATCGACCTTGTTGAGCAGCTGTGCGCTAGCGTGCTGGAAGATGCCCGGGTACTTAATGGGCTTGTCGTCGCCCTCGGGCACCGAGAGAATCATGATGGACAGGTTCTCGCCCAGGTCAAAGTCGACCGGACAGACCAGATTGCCCACGTTTTCGATAAAGATAACATCGATGTTTTGAAGGCCCACTGCCTGGTCAAACGCATCAACGGCCTCCATGATCATGTTGCCCTCGAGGTGGCACAGACCGCCCGTGTTGATCTGAATGGCGGGCATGCCGGCTTCCTTCATGGTGATGGCGTCGACATCCGAGGCGATATCGCCCTCGATGACGGCACAGCGCAAGCCGGCTTTGTCGCGCAGGCGCTCGTTGGTGCCCAGAATCGTGGTGGTCTTACCAGAGCCGGGACTCGACAGCACATTGATCACATAGGTGCCTGTCTCTTTGAATCGCTGACGCAGCTGATCTGCCAGGCGCTCATTGCGCGACAGAATCGGCGATGCGATATCAATAGTTTTCTCGGCCATACTCGGCACTCCTTACTTCTACCATTTATACCCCGTCCCCAAATGGCAGGCTGGTTAATTGTCGGGGGTTTCGATCTCGATGCTGGCGATGTCGAGCTCGCGTCCGTGCAGCAGGCGCACGTTGGTGCCGCCACACTGAGGACAGCGGCAATGGAAGCGGTCGTGCTCAAAGACCTCGCCGCAGTCCAGGCACTCGCTTTGTGGATGGACTTCCTCCACGGCAAGCTCGCAGCCGCGCGTGAGCATGTCCTCGTCGCGAAACGTCTCCCACGCAAAGTCGAGCGCCTCACGCACAACTTCGGTCATATCCCCAATGCGCAGCGTTACCAAAACAGCGCGCGAGGCCCCCGCCCCACGCGCCGCGCGAATCACTGTATCGAGTATGCCGTTGACAATGCCAACCTCGTGCATACGGATTTACTCCTCGTCGTCCTCGTCGTCGTTCGAGAACAGATCCAGACGGCTCACAAACAAGCCTTCCTTGCCATCGCGCGCGGTAATGACCACGCGGGCGATGGCGAGCGAAATCTCGTAGAGCGAGAGCAGGGCGCCATACATGAGACCCAGTGTAACGGGCGAGCCGTCGGGCGTAATCACAGCCGAGCCCGCAAGCAGGCCAACGTATACGTAACGCCAGGCACCGCGAAAGGCCGCATAGGACACGATATGGAAGACAGAAAGGTAGAAGATGATGAGCGGCAGCTCAAACGCCACACCAAAGCCGATCATAAAGAGCAGCTCCATGTTGACGTAGTTCTCCAGATCGGGCAGCGCCGTAGCGACGGCCGAGGTTTCGCCGATGAGCCACTCAAAGCCCGCAGGGATGATGATGAAGTAGCAAAAGATTGCGCCCAGGAAGAACAGCACCGTCGAGGCGAGCACCGTGGGCACAACCCACTTGCGCTCGTTGGGGCGAAGCGCCGGCAGGAAAAACGCCAGAATCTGCCAAATGATCATAGGCGTGCACATGACAACGGCCATCTTGAGGGCCAGCGAAAAGCGCAGACCAAAGCCGCCGAGCGTGGTGGTGATGTAGAACTTACCGTCCGGCACAAAGGAGCGGATGGGGTCTTCCAGGATGTCGAGCACCACGGGCGTGGCGAAATACAGCACGATGGCGGCGGCAAAGACTGACACGACCACGATGGTCAGGCGACGACGGAGCTCACCCAGATGATCGAAGAGCGGCATGCGCGCAGGTCCGATAGGCATTACTCATCGCCTCCCTTCGGGGCATGGGCGGCAGCGGCGTCGTCCTCGGCCTCGAGCTCGCGAGCGAGCTGGTCGACGACGGCCTTGCGCTTGCGGGGACGACGGGCGTAGAGGTCAGCCGTCGTGGGCTCTGCCGGCTCGGGCTCGGGCTCCGGCTCTGCAGCAGGCTCGGGCTCGACGGCGGCAGCGGCAGACTCGGCGCCCTCAGCCTCACCAGCAGCACCTTCGTCCTCGGCAGCACCCTCACTCGCGGCCTTCTCGGCGGCAAGGCGGGCACGGCGCTCGGCAAAGGTCTCCTTCTTTGCGGGCGCGGCCGTCTCGACGGCATCCTCGTCCGCATCGGAATCGTCATCGACGGCAGCCTTCTTGGGCTTGACCGGAGCCGAAGCGGCCTCGCTTACCGGATCGATAATCTCGGACTGAACAACAGCCGTCATCTTTTCCTGCGTCTCGCGGAACTGACGGATGGCACGGCCGATCGTGCGGCCCATCTGCGGGAGCTTATCCGGGCCAAACAGCAAAAAGCCGAAGACCACGATGATCGCGAGCTCACCCTCTCCAATACCAAACACACATACCTCCAAGGCTCGATGTGAGTCGAGCCCGCACCGCGCCATTCGGCCGGAACTCGTCTATTCATTCGGTCAAGTATAGCGCCCGGACGTCAAAACATCCGAGCGCATCACAAACATATACCAAACGGCACGCCCTTTTTGGGGCAGGGCTTATGCCGCCGTAATTGAAATCTCCTGGTCGACACCCAGCAACTGAACCACGCGCATCACCGGGGGCTGCACGTTGACGCAGCCAAACCGCTTGCCGTGATCGGCTGCGTGGTGCGCGGCGCCCACAAGTACGCCAATACCTGTCGAGTCGATATAGCTCACCTGGGCAAAGTCGAGCTCAACGGCCTCGGTGGGCTGCTCGAGCGCCAAGTCGATGGCGTTACGCAAGCTGTCGGCGTTAGAGATATCAATCTCACCGGTCACCCTGATGGTGTAGAGCTCCGGCGTGGGGTTGGTGGAAATACCCAAATCCATGTATACGCTCCTTTGCGTATCGAGAGTGCGGATAGTACTGGACGCGGATTTGCGGGGCCCTACGCGTTAGGCGCGCTCGGCACGAGCAAGCTCGGCAGCGACGAGCTTGACGGCCAGCACCAGCACGTCGAGTGCGGCCTCCAGGTCCTCGACCGTGGGATAACTCGGCGCGATGCGGATGTTGGTGTCGCGCGGATCCTTGCCATAAGGCCAGGTGGCACCTGCCGGCGTGAGCTTGACACCCAGGTCGGCGCAAAGCGCGGCGACCTTTTGGGCCGAGCCCTCGGGGCCATCAAAGCTCACAAAGTAGCCGCCGCGGGGATGCGTCCAAGTAGCGCAACCCGTATCGCCCAGGCCCTCAGTGAGCTTGCGCTCGACGGCCTCAAAGCGCGGACGCAAGAACTCGGCATGCTTTTTCATGTGCTCCTTGACCGCCTCGATGGTGGGAAGGAAGCGCACGTGGCGTAGCTGGTTGAGCTTGTCGGCGCTGATAAGACCGGCCTTCAGGCGCTTGGAGAACTCCGCGATGACCGCGGGACTCGCACCGATAAAGCCGATGCCCGCGCCCGGGAAGGTGATCTTGGACGTCGAGGCAAATGCCACCACGCGGTCCTCGGTACCCGCCGCGCGGGCAAGATCGAAGATGTTGGCGAGCTCGTCGGTCTCGTCGTACAGGTCGTGCACGCAGTAGGCGTTGTCCCAAAAGATGCGAAAATCGGGCGCGGCCGTGGGCATCTCGACCAAGCGGCGCACGGTGTCCTCGCTAAAGGTGATGCCCGTGGGGTTGGAATACTTGGGCACGCACCAGATGCCCTTGATGGAGTCGTCGGCGGCAACCAGGCGCTCTACCTCGTCCATGTCGGGGCCGCTGCCGGTCATCGCGACGGGGACGTTCTCGATACCCAGGTCGGCGGTGATGCCAAAATGACGGTCGTAGCCGGGAACCGGGCACAGGAACTTGACCTTCTTACCGTCGTGCGCGGCCTCATACGCCTCCCAAGGCTCGCTGCCGCACGAGCCGCAGCGCCAGAACATACCGGCGATATCGTGCTCGATCAAAAGGCTCGACGAACCCAGTACGAGCGTCTGATCGGCGGGGCAACCCAGGAACTCCCCCGCCAGCTTGCGTGCCGAGGGAATGCCCTCAAAGCAGCCGTAGTTGGAGCAGTCGACGTTACCGTCGTGCAGATCGGCGTCGGCATTGAGGATATCGAGCATGGGGCGCGAGATGTCCACCTGGGAGGGCGACGGCTTGCCGCGCGCCATGTCGAGCGCCAGGCCCTTGGCCTTGACCTCGGCAACCTCGGCTTTGAGAGCCTCGATGGCGGCATCGAGTTCGGTGGTTTCCATCTTCTGGTAGATCGTCTGCATGGGTGCGACCTTTCGCAAAGCGGGACGTTGCAGTTTGTCTAAGTATAGACCGCTACCGCCGCAACGGTATGAAGCCGTGATAGATTAAGTCCATCGCAATGAATTACGATATCCACCGTATGACCCGTATAGCCGCATGGCACATCCAAGGAGGCAGTATGGAATACGGCTCTTTTCAAGCCGAGGAGTTCGGAGACCTGCAGCGTCTGGTCGACGGCTTGTTTTATGACCGTAAGGCCATTGACCGCCTGGATCTAATCGTTCAGGCGGAGATCTTGGACCTGGCGCCCGATCTCATGGAAATCGTGAATCTTTTGCCGCCCGGCCACTACGACCGCCAATCGCTTTGCGACCAGCTTAACTCGGCCCTTGCCGCCCACGGCTGGGGCGCCGTCTACGGCACCGTGGAATAAAAATGGCAAATAAATGAAATGCCGTTTGTGACAGTGCTCACAAACGGCATTTTTTCACACGAGGGCATCCGGGGCATGTCCGGCCCCGGTTTTCGCGCTCCTACTCGTCCTTGGGCGAAGGGTGCTTGCAGACCATGCTCATGTAGATCATGCCCAGCACGGCCGCGGTAACAGAACCGGCAAGAATGGCGGCCTTGGCGGCCAGAACCTCGAACTGGGCCGTCGGGAAGGCGAGGCCGCTGATGAGGATCGACATGGTAAAGCCGATGCCACCCAAAATGCCCACGCCGGCGATCATATGCCAGTTAACGTTATGAGGCAGCTCGCAAGCCTTAAGCTTGACCAGGGCAAACGTTACGCCAAAGATACCGATCGGCTTACCCAGCAGCATGCCAAAGTACACGCCGAGGGTCACCGGGTCGGTAAGCAGCACGCTCATGTCCACGCCCACCAGGCGAACCTGCGCGTTGACAAACGCAAAGATCGGCAGGATCACAAAGTTGACCGGTGTGGAGATCAGGCGCTCCATGCGGATGAGCGGCGGGGTCACACGGTGCATGACACGCTCGACCTTGGTAGTCGAAAGGGTAAAGTCGTGCTGGCCCAGGATGTGCGCCTCGTCGTCGTAACGGTCGTCGAGCAACGGCAGGTACTCGCCTAGCCAATCGGTAAGGCTATCGAGCTTAACACCGCACTTGGCCGGGATGGTGAAGGCCAGGATGACACCGGCAAGCGTGGCGTGCACGCCGCTCTTAAACATGCAAAACCACAGCAGCAGACCAAGCACCGAGTACGGGGCAAGGCGATAATGCTGAGTTTTGTTGAGCCACACAAGTGCGCAGGTCACAACTGCAGCGGCACCCAGCCAAAACGGACTGGGGCTCTGGCCGTAGAAAATGGCGATGGCGGCGATGGAGATGAGGTCGTCGGCGATGGCAAGCGTCGAGAAGAACACGCGCACGCCGTTGGGCACGCGATTGCCCAAAAGCGACAGCACGCCCAGCGCAAAGGCAATATCGGTTGCCATGGGGATGGCCCAACCGTTGCGGGCGCCGGCATGGTTAAAGATCAGGTAGATGCAGGCGGGAACGACGACGCCGCCCACGGCTGCCAGCATGGGAAGCATGGCCTGACGCGGATTCTTGAGCTCGCCGACCGTCATCTCGTACTTAAGCTCAATGCCCACCAACAAAAAGAAGATCGCCATGAGAAAGTCGTTGACGAAAAGCTCGACGGTAAGGCCAGCCGTAAGGTTGCCCAGACCCACATACAGCGGGGTCTCCAAAAAGTGATGGATAGCCTCGTAGACATCGGTGTTGGCGCAGATAACGGCGGCGATGGCGGCGATGACCATGACGGCGGCGGAAATCGTGCCGTTCTCGGCGATGCGCTCCCAGATGTCATGACGTTCAAAGCGCTTGCGCTCACGAACGTTGAACAGCTGCTCAGTTGCTGCCATGGGCGGCTCCTTTCACGGGAAAGCTCCCGTCTTAAAAAAGCACGGCCCGCCCAAGTGGCGGCACCGCGCTCCAACGTATTACGCTTGCATCTAGCCTACCCTGCACGACAAGCACGCAGGCGTGGCCGAAAAGCGGAACCACAGGTTGAACATTATTTGCCCAACGGTACGGGCGCCCCTGTCCAATAGGGGACGCGGTCCCGCGAACAAAAAACGACCGGAGCGCGGGGCGTCCGCGGTCCGGTCGTAGCAGGCTACAAAACCTAGCAGGCGGCCATGATGGGGGCAGCGACCTGCTTCTTACGGGAGAGGACGCCCGGCATCCAGACGCCGTCGTGCTCGTCGGCAATGCCCAGGCCCTTCTGAGCGGCCTCGGTCTCGCCCTCGAGCAGGACCTGCGAGCCCTCCTCCATGATGTCGGTGATGCACAGGACGATGCCGTCGGCACCCTTCTCGGCGGCGTAGGCGCGCATGGCCTCGCGGATCTCGTCGATCATGCCGAGCGCACGGCTCTTGTCGACGGTCTCGTACTGGCCGATGAGCAGCTTCTTGCCGGCGGGCTCGAACATCTTGATGTCGTTGCCGACCATCTCGGCTGCGGTGAAGGAGCCGGACGGACGGGTGAGGAAGACCTCCATGCCAAACTTGACCGGGTCGACACCCACCTGCTCGCCGAGCTTGGCGGCGACGGCGCGGTCGACATCGGTGGTGGTGGGGCTCTTGAGCATGAGCGTGTCGGTCATCATGGCCGAGAGCAGCAGCTTGGCCTGAACGTCGGAAAGCTCAACGCCGAGCACGCCGGCGAGCTTAGTGACGATGGTGCAGCTGGAACCCCAGGGCAGGCAGATGTAGTGCAGCGGGCCGGCGGTCTCAAAGTCGCCGATGCGGTGATGGTCAACGACGCCAAAGACCGTGGCGTCCTTAAGGCCGGCGACGGACTGGGCGGACTCGTTATGGTCGGTGAGAACGACAAGCTGGCCGGCCTCGACGGACTCAATCATGCGGGGCTCGGCAATGCCGGCGTCTGCGAGCAGCTTGGCGGACTCTGCCGGAAGCTGACCAAGAGCGCAGACCTCATAGGTGTTGCCGGCATACTCAACCTGGTTGAGCAGCTGAGACAGAACGACGGCGCTCATGATGGCGTCGTTATCGGGGTTCTGGTGACCAAAGACAAGAACGTTTGCCATGGGTATCCTCCACTTGGTATGTGTACTTAGACGTAGCTATGGTAGCACGCTGGCAGCTGGCCTTTGGGGACAGAAGGGCCACGGCATATTTTGTGGCAGGTATGGGGGCCAAGGCTGTCCCTTTTGCACCATGTTGGTGCAAAGTAACCTGGCCCCCTTGCACCAGCTATTTACCGGCAGCGCGCAGGGCTACGTAGGCAGAACCGATGATGCCGGCGTCGTTTCCGAGCGAGGCAACCTTAATGGGCGTCTCGCGCGAGGCGGAAAGCGCGTAGCGCTGGAAGTACTCGCGAACCTTATCGAGGTAGACATCGGCCGAGGCGGAGGCGCCGCCGCCGATCAGGAACATCTCGGGATCGACCACGTTGGCAATAAGCGCCAGGGCGCGGCCGAGATAGTCGGCCATGGTATCGGCCGCGGCCAGCGCGAGCTTATCACCCTCGCGGCAGGCTTGGAACACGTCCTTGGAATCGGAGGGGCCGGTGAGCTCGATGGGCTCGACGCCCGCCTTCTTGCACTCGGCAAGGTAGTTGTTCACCACGCCGGTGGCGCTGGAATACTGCTCCAGGTGGCCATGGCCGCCGCAGCCGCAAGTGCGCTCCTCAGCCGGATTCAGGCACATATGGCCAATCTCGCCGCCGGCGCCCACAACACCCGACACCACATCGCCGTTGACGATAACGCCGCCGCCCACGCCGGTACCGATGGTGACCATCACCACATTCTGCACGTCCTTGGCAGAACCGAGCCAAGCCTCGCCCATGGCAGCGGCGTTGGCATCGTTCTCGTACTTAACGACCGCATCGGGGCAGTGCTCCTGAATGGCGATCTTCAACTCGGGCAGGTTAATGGCAATGTTGGCCTTGACCTTGGCATCGCCCGCTGCCGGAATGGGGCACGGAACAGCAAGGCCAATGCCCGCCACAAAGGCGCGCGGAATCTGTGCCTTGGCGACCACCTGGTCGATAGCCTCGGTCACCGCGGCAAAGCCCGCAGCGTCAACGATGGGAGGCGTGGGCACGCTGACCTTCGCAAGCAGGTTGCCATCCCCATCGAACAGGCCCTCCTTAACCGAAGTGCCGCCGACGTCGATGCCGATGTAGTACTGCTTAGGTTCCATAGGGGCCCGCCTTTCTCGTTTAAACATTGTCTGTATGGTACCGCTCCCAAGGCAAAAACCTACCAAAAAGGGACAGGTTTGTTTTGGTAGGTTTTATCTGAGGAAATGCAGAATACAGGATTCGGTTCGCTGGGTGCTAAATCGGTTCGGCCCCGTCCTCGGACCGATTAGATTTCTCAACACGACATTATTCGAATGTATATTTATTTAGAGCGCTTTTATTTTTAGCGCAAAGCGACTTTTAGTAATATATCTATCGAACTTTTCAATGACTCAATAGGGATACTTAGGTGTTGAGTATACTTTCTTTTATACTCGATCAAGTTGGAAAGGAGGTTCCATGATTCCCAAATACGAGGCGATAGCTGCAGATATTCGTCGAAGTATTGAGGATGGCGCTCTTAAACCAGGCGACAAGCTTCCCACCGTCGTTGAGTTCTGCGAACTCTATAGCGTTTCCAAAATCACTGTCAAACGAGCTATCGAGCAAATCACCGAGGAAGGTCTTGTTACCAGCCGTCGTGGATCGGGTACCTACGTTAAGGACACGGCGGGGCTTCCCGGCCAAGCGTTTTTCCAGGGCAAAAACGACCGTGCCCAGGGCTTTTCGTATGAGCACCGCGGGGAGAAGGTGACCTCGGTAGTCTACGACTTCTCGATTGTTAATCCACCAGCGGACATCGCAGCCCAGCTGGGAATTGCCGAGGATGACTTTGCCTATCACATCGTGCGCGTGCGTCAGGCCGATGAGAAGCCCATCGTTATCGAGTACACCTACATGCCCCTCGAGCTGATTCCGGGCCTTAAAAAGAAGGACCTGTACGGATCGGTCTACCGCTTTGTCCGCGAGCAATGTGGGTTGAAGATCTCGAGCTTCCACCGTACCATTCGCGCCGTGGCAGCAACCGAGGAAGAAGCCGAGCGCCTGGACACCAAACCTGGCTCTCCCCTGCTCGAGCTCAACCAGATTGGCTTTTTGGACAGCGGCGCGGCCTTTGAGTATTCGGTCTCGCGCAACGTTGGCGACCGCTTTGAGTTGCACAACGTAACGTTGGCATAGGTTTTTGTAGTCATGCGGGCGCTCGTTTTGAGCTGTTTGTGCAACGCCCGCGCAACACAATGGGGTATGAATATGTCCGATTTGATTAAACTGACGCCGATCTTCCACGAGAAGATCTGGGGCGGCCGCCAGCTCGAAACCGTATTTGGCTACGACATTCCCGATGGACCCATCGGTGAGTGTTGGGCCATCTCGGCCCACCCCAACGGCGACTGCCAGATTGCGGAGGGCCCGTATGCCGGCCACACGCTGTCGTGGCTGTGGGCCGAGCACCGCGAGCTCTTTGGCAGGTGCGAGGGCAAGGAGTTCCCGCTGCTCGTTAAGATTCTGGACGCCAAGGACGACCTTTCGATCCAGATTCATCCCAACGACGAGTACGCCGCCAAGCACGAGAACGGCAGCCTGGGCAAAACCGAGTGCTGGTATGTGCTGGACTGCGAGCCCGGCGCCACGATCATCGTCGGCCAGCGCGCGCATGACCGCGCCGAGGCCGCACAGATGATCGAGGGGGGCCGTTGGGACGACATGCTCAACGTGCTGCCGATCCACAAGGGCGACTTTTTCCAGATTGATTCCGGTACCGTGCACGCCATCAAGACCGGCACGCTCATTTTGGAGACGCAGCAGTCAAGCGACGTGACGTATCGCCTGTACGACTACGACCGTCCCGGCACCGATGGCAAGCTGCGTCCGCTGCACATTGAGCAGAGCCTCGATTGCATCGATTTTGACGCTCAGGCTCCGACCGACGGCACGATAACCGCGCCCGAGGTGGACGGCGTGACCGAGCTCGAGTCTAACTCCTGTTACACCGTCGATCGCGTACGCGTCGACGGCAGCAAGACCTTGGAGCAGCGCTGGCCCTTCATGTGCCTGTCGGTCATCAACGGCAAAGGCACCGTCTGCGGCGACCCCGTCCACAAGGGAAGCCACCTGCTGGCACCCAGCACCGTCAGCTCCATCGACCTCGAAGGCCAGATGGAACTGATCGTCTCGCACCTGTAAGTTACCGGTCCCCGAGCGCTCGCCGGGATGGGGCGCGGGCTTTGGTCGCCTGCTCGGACAGTCCTGCTCGCACGGAGAGCACATTAAGTGCTCTCCGGCTCGTGCGGAACTCGCGATCGACCAAACCCCGCGCCCCATCCCGGCGAGCCTCTGGCTAGTAACGACAATCAAAAAGCAACAAGGGGCTCTTCCGTTCATCAACGGAGGAGCCCCCGCTATACATAACGACTCAAGGTGCCTATAGGTAGACCTTTTCGAGAAACGATAACGTGTCCTGAAGCCGCGCCCTTTCCTTACGGTTGGTCTGCCGATTTACATACGAAGCAAAGTCCGTAAGAAAATCCTCCGCATCAACCCTCATTTGCCCCGTTAGCTCCAAACGCGCCGAAGGCGACAATAAGTCAGCAAGTCGAGCAACATCCGAACGGTGCTTCCGCCGATCAATGTTGTTGCAACGACGTCCCTCTTCATAACTTCTGTTGATATCAATGTGCGCACGCATCTTGAGGGGAATGATATGGAGTGCATCGAGCAACGTAATGCCTTCTACGTTCGTTGCGTTGTCGCGAATATATTCGTAGTAGCCATCGTCGAGGATAATTGCCGAGAGACTTGATACGGCCCCGTCAAAGGAAAGAGGTGCCACTTCGCTCGTTTCATCTTCGAGCACAAAATCAGGATGTCGGGCAAATAGCTCAATTTGACCGGGATAGTCTAGGGCCCGCTTCGATCCTTTGGGCAAGCAGAACCGATAGTAAGTGCACTTTCCATCGCCGACCTTTCCAATCTCGTATCCAGCTGCTTTGATAAATGCCCACAATGCAGTGGCAAATTCAACGCCTTCCCCATCAGCAATTACGACGACATCCAAGTCTTCGGTAGCCCTGAATGAATCACCTTCGCTGTCAAATAGAACGCTGCAGGCCCCTCCACCAATAAGGACGTAACCACCTTTGCAGCTGCTCATGGCGTCGGCAAATCGCTCTATCCCCCTCACTTTTGGCATATCGTCCTCCTGAGCTGTTCGACCGCATCGAGCAGACGGTCATCTTTGTAATCCTCTTTTGCGCAGGCAACGTATAAGGAGAACGGGTCGACACATTGCAAACCTGTCGTGTCAAAACTAACATCGGACGGCTCGTCCACGGGATACGACCAGACCTCAATCTCGATAGCAGCCGGTTCGTACCACTGGGCCTCCAGCCATCTGTCACCCATGTGCTCTTTTAGGTCCTCTAGCTGATTCTTTTCGAGAGCAATGGTTGGAGCAGATTCTTTATGAGCAAGGTCAGACATATAGCTAAGGGCAGACATACCGGAAAGCAGCGCGTCAACGGCACGTAGCTCTGTTCTCTCGATAACCTTCTTGAGCCGGATTCGCTCTAAAACTGGTGTGCGAAGATAGTCCTCAAACCCATCCAGCAGCGTCTCGGTCGACAACCCGGCATCGCACAATATACGCTTTTTGCCGTCCCGCATAATCAACCCAGGAGCTATAGCGGCGATTTCCGAAAGATAGCCGCTGACGCTTGCCGCGCTTTTGCCACACAGACGCGCTAGGTCGCCGGCGGAGCAGTCAACCCATCGTCCCGCGATGAGATTTAGGACGATTCGTTGAGATTGGGGCGAAAGCGGAGCAGCGGGAGAAGCACCCAGCACCTCACCGGAAATAACGGCTCCGATAAACGGCAGAAACGCATTTCGCTCATCTCGGATATATGCGATCCCCTCCGAAGAAAGCGCGCGCATAAAGCCTAAATCCATAGCGTTCCAGCAAATTGCCACCGGGCGAGCATCTATCTTGCGCACTGCATTGGCGAGATTTCGCGCCGAAATGACACTGGGCGGTTCTTTTGGTTCCGCAACAATAAAACGGCCTTGCTCAGACATGCCGAGCCGTGCTAAGCGAAGCGAATAGCGCTCGAGATACATGCGAGGAATCTGTATCTCAACTGGCTCCGGGTCGATGGCGAGCTCTAAAGAGAAGAGTCTTTTAGGGAGACAATTTAGCAGCATGTCCACTCACCATTTTCATTTCAGTTACATTTTAGTATCTATCTAAAATTATACTGAATCGTATAAAACGCTCAATCCCCAAAGTCATAAGAAACAATCCGAAACGTAATAAGGGGCTCTCCCGACCATGTACGGAAGAGCCCCTACTCGTATCTATCTATCAGCCCACCCGGCTCTCCAGATCAAAAAGCGAACAAGCAGAGCGAGGTTCGAAAGCTGCAGGCTAAAACGTCACAAGGAAGAGGGCGCGTCGAGGGCTTTGGTCGATCGCGAGTTCCGCACGAGCCGGAGAGCACTTAATGTGCTCTCCGTGCGAGCAGGACTGTCCGAGCAGGCGACCAAAGCCCCCGGCGCGCCCGGCCAACCTCGCAGTTAGGCATTCAGCTTAACAATCGGAGCGAAGCCTTTCATTAGCTTTTTGGTCTGGCCGGTCTTTTCGAATTGGACCTCGATCATGTCTCCAGCGACCGAGATCACGGTACCCGTGCCAAAGGTCTTATGACTCACGGTATCGCCCGCGGCAAAGTCCTGCGACGCGCTGGCGCGATCGACCTTGCGCTCCACTGTCGGGGACACCTTGGACGACGGCTTTTTGGCTCGCGGTGCGCCCGAGCCAAAGGTCGAGGCAACGCGACCGGCGTCGGGCGAGACCCCACGATGGCGCTCGGTCCCGTAGCTGCTGCCGCCAAAGAAATCGTCGAAGCTCGATCCGCCGCGCGAACCGGAACCGCCGGTCGAGCGCGTATGCGAACCAAACACCTTGCCGCCATACATATCCGAACCCATGCCCGAGCCAAAGGTGCCGCGACGGTCGCCGCGCTTCTCCCAGCCCGTGCCCTCAAAACCGGCAGAACCGATACCGCTAAACTCGATATCCTCAAACGGAATCTCGTTGAGAAAGCGCGAACGCGGGTTGGCGGAGGTCGAACCGTAGGTGCGACGCGTGGCCGCATAGGTCAAGAACAGGCGCTTGCGGGCACGCGTGATGGCGACGTAGGCCAGGCGACGCTCCTCCTCGAGCTTGCCCGGATCATCGCTGCCGCCAAAGTCGTGCACGTGCGGAAAGATACCCTCCTCCATGCCGGCCACGAACACCGCCGGAAACTCCAGGCCCTTGGCGGAGTGGATGGTCATCATGGTAATGGCATGCGTCTCGCCGGCCAGGGAATCCAAGTCGGAGCGCAAGGCCAGCCACTCCATGAGTGCCGGCAGCGCCTTACAGGTGAGCGGACCGTAGGTACGCTCGATCTCGCCGGCATGCACGGCACCCGCCGACAGCTCCGTCGGCGCGGCATACGCGTTGCCTGCGATGGCGGCTGCCAGGGCATCCTGCGGAGACAGCGCCGGAGCGGCCAAGCCATCGAGCGGATTGGAGCCCGCGGCGTCACGGGCGCCGACGAGCGCCTCAAACGAGGATGCCGGGACAGATGGCCCCGGTTCGGGCGCAGACACGCTCACCACGACGGGCTCGGGCTCGGCGCCGGCAGGCACGTCGGCAACACCGGCTGCGCGCAGCTCTTCTAGGCTCTCGAGCGTACCCTCGATATCCTCGTGCGTCTCCTCAAATTCCGCCGCAACGCCCAGAAATTCCTGGATGTTCTCGGCGCGGCTCTCAGATTCCATGGTGCCCTCGACGCGAAACGCCTGCAGAAGGCCCGTCTTATCGACGATCATCTCGACAACGTCCTTGAGCTCGCCGTCCATGCGGCGGCCCTCGCGCACCAGTGAGACAAAGCTCGACAGGCCGTTGCGCACCCTGGCGCTAAACATGCCGGTTTCGGCGCACGCGATCTCGCAAGCCTGGAAGAACGAGCAACGGTTGTCGCGTGCCAGCTGCTCGATCTTTTGGATTGAGGTGGAGCCAATGCCGCGGCGCGGTGTGTTGATGACGCGCTTGACGCTCATCTCGTCGGCCGGGTTCACGATCATCTTGAGGTAGGCCATGACGTCGCGAATCTCGGCACGGTCGAAGAATCGAGTGCCGCCCACGATCTTGTAGGGCACGCCCGCGCGCAGAAACATATCTTCGAGAATACGCGACTGGGCGTTGGTGCGATAAAACACGGCGATGTCGTCGTAGCTCGTGCCTTTGGCATGCAGTTTCTCGATCTCACCGGCAATCCAGCGGCCCTCGTCGCGCTCGTCGCTCGCCTGGAAGGCCTGAATCTTCTCGCCATCGCCCTCGGCCGTAAACAGGCGCTTGTCCTTGCGCTGCGAGTTGTGGCGCACCACGGCGTTGGCGGCGTTTAGGATATGGCCCGTAGAGCGGTAGTTCTGCTCGAGCTTAACGGTCTTGCAGTTTTTAAAGTCCTGCTCAAAGTCCAAGATGTTGGTGATGTCGGCGCCACGCCAGCTGTAAATGGACTGGTCATCGTCGCCCACAACCATGAGGTTTTGGTACTTGGCGGCCAGAAGGTTGGCGATTTCGTACTGGACGTGGTTGGTGTCCTGATACTCGTCGACGCTAATGTAGCGGAAGCGCTCCTGGTACTTGTCGAGCACCTCGGGGCGGGTGCGCAGCAGTTCGAGTGTGCGCACGAGCAAATCGTCGAAGTCCATCGCGTTGGCGGCGCGCAGGCGGCGCTCCAGCTCCAGGTAGACCTGCGCGGCCTTTTTGTCGTTGGGGCTATCGGCGGATTTGAGCATGTCCTCGGGGCCGATCATGGCGTTTTTGGCCGAACTGATCTTGCTGCGAATCATGTTGATGGGGAACTGCTTTTGCTCGATGCCGAGCGCCTGCATAATGTCACGCACCATGCGCTTTGAGTCATCGTCATCGTAGATGGTGAACTGACCGGTGTAACCCAGCAGGTCGGCGTCCTCGCGCAGCATGCGCACGCACATGGCGTGGAAGGTGCACACCCACATGCCGCGGGTACCACTGGGAATGAGCGCCGTCAGACGCTCGCGCATCTCGGCCGCGGCTTTGTTGGTAAACGTGATGGCAAGAACCTGCCAAGGCTTAACACCCAGGTCGCCGAGCATATGCGCGATGCGGAAGGTCAGGACGCGGGTCTTGCCCGAGCCTGCGCCGGCGAGGACCAGCAACGGGCCCTCGGTGGTCAGGACGGCCTCGCGCTGGGCAGGATTAAGGCTGTCAATGTCGACGAGCGGCTTGACGGGCTTGGGTGCCGGCGCGGGAGCGTCGTAGATGTCGAGCGGAACGAGCTCGGGCTCCGGCGCAGCGGGGGCGATGTATGCATCGAGCGGCACGGGTTCCGGCGCGGGCGGCACGGGTACCGCGGCGTTCTTTTCCCAGGGCAAGGGCTGGGTCATGGGCGACTCCTCATCTGACGGACGGCGCGCCTGCGGGCGGCGCCATAGTTTGAGCCGTACCAGTATACCGAGCCGCGCGGACACCGACGCAAATCACACCACGACTCCGTGCGCCGCGCTCTGGCCGCCGCGCAGCGTCAACCAAGTTACAGGCCGAGCATAGGCTCCAGAACAAAGAAGTACGCGAGCACCACGATGCCCAGAATAATGCGGTAGACGCCAAAGCACTTAAAGTCGTGACGGCGAACGAAGCCCATGAGCCACTTGATGGCAATAAGCGAAACCACAAAGGCCACGACGCAGCCCACGCCCAGAATGGCAATCTCGTTGGTGCCAAACGTACCGCCCTTAACGAAGTACTTGACCAGCTTGAGCGCGCTCGCGCCAAACATAACGGGAATGGCCAGGAAAAACGTGAACTTGGACGCCACCGAGCGCGTGCAGCCCAGCAGCAGGCCGCCGATAATGGTGGAGCCGGAACGTGATGTGCCCGGAATCAGCGAAAGCACCTGGAAGCAACCGATACCCAATGCGGTCTTCCAGCTCAGGTCCTCGAGCGTGGCGATGGATCCAAAATCCAAATCCTCGTCATTGTCATTGTCTTCGGCAATATCCGCCGCAGGCGCCGCGAAGTGTGCACCGGCGGGACGCCCGCCCACCACCACAGCACGCGAACCAAACGAATCGGCAAGAGCGGCGTTCTCGCGCTTACTCGCACGCCAGTTCTCAATCACGATAAACAACACGCCGTACACGATGAGCGCCAGCGCCACGACGGGAGCGTTATAGAAATGCTCCTCCATCCAGTCGTTGAGCGGCAGACCGATCGCCGCGGCGGGAATACAGCCAAGCACAATCTTGCCCCACAGCACCCAGGTGTCGCGACGACCCTCCTTGCCCTTGCTGGGCGAGAACGGATTTAAGTCGTAGAAGAACAGAACGCAAACGGCCAAAATGGCGCCAAGCTGAATCACGACCAGGAACATATTCCAGAATGTCTCGCTCACATTCATCTTGACGAACTCGTCCACCAAGATCATGTGGCCCGTCGACGAAACGGGCAGCCATTCGGTGATGCCCTCGACCAGGCCCATGAAGGCAGATTTTAGAAGCTCGATGATATCCAAAGGGACCCCCTCGTTTGTCACCCGCCGATAGTTGTTCTGCGGACGGTTGCGGGCGATGTCCCATTATCAACCGTTCGGCCGCGGCCGCGCCCACCCTTACCAAAAATCTCGCCCGTTCACAGAATTGCGAGCGGTCAAACCGAAATCCTTGGGTATAACTGCAACAAGCTAAAGTGTCCGGCGGCCAACACGTCGTCCGATGCACGAGCCCGCGCCCGTGCGATAGACCAAGGAGGAAACCATGAACGAGGGCTATACCAAGGTATTTGTTTCACTCGACGGTACTGAGCAGCAGGATTTTGTGCTCACACGCGCTATCAAGGTCGCCGCAAACAATGGCGCCAAGCTGATCATCGGTCACGTCATCGATTCCACGGCGCTCGAGAGCGCCGGTTCCTATCCGGTCGATCTGGTCAACGGCCTGGAGGAGGCCTTTAAGAACTCCATCGCCAAGCAGCTCGAAGAGGCCAAGGCTAATCCCAACATTCCCGAGGTCGAAGTCATGATTCGCGCCGGCCGTATTCGCGAGACGCTCAAGGACGAGATGCTCGACGTGGTCAAGCCCGATCTGGTGCTCTGCGGCGCTCGTGGCCTTTCCTCGATCAAGTATGCGCTCCTGGGTTCGATTTCGACATTCCTGCTGCGCAACACCGACTGCGACATTCTGGTCGTGAAGTAGGTTCCTTCCCGCCGGCGCAAGGCCTGCGGGGTTATCACGCCGACGTCCTCGCCGCTTCGCGGCTGCGGGATGTCGGCTTAGATAACCCCTCCCGGCCTTGCGCCTTCGTCACCGTACTTCAGCGAGTTAGCTGAATAGAGAGATGGCGTGCCGCCCTGGTTGGGCGGCACATTTTTTTGGGTGATTTTTTAGAGCCTCATAGCCATGTTCACGTTCGGGAACATAGCCATCCGCACCACAAGACGGCCCGACTACTCGAAGTATTGAAACTTGTTGGTCGAGAAAGCGAATGTTACGACAAAGCCTTCGCCGGAGTCGGATGCCGCGGCAACGTCGATGCCCATCTTGGAACACAGGCGCGCCACCAGGTAGAGGCCGATGCCCGTTGCGCGCTTGGTGGTGCGGCCGTTATCGCCGGTAAAGCCCTTCTCGAACACGCGCGGCAGGTCAGCCGCGCTCACGCCGCAGCCGTTGTCCGCGACGGTAAGCTCGATGCGCTCGCTTGCCAGGCCCTCGTCCAGCAACGCACCCGAAAACACAATCTTCGCGCCGTCCTCACGCGCATATTTAATGCTGTTCTGAATGAGCTGGCCCAGAATAAACTCGAGCCATTTCTCGTCGGTGAACACCTCAAAGTCGAGGTTCTCGCACACCGGAGCCACGTGCGCCGCAATGAGCTCGCGCGCGTTGGCTTTAATCGCGCCCGTCACCAAGCTCTTGAGACCCCAGCGGCGAATTAGGTAGTCGCGCTCTACGACTTCCGAGCGCGCATAGTACAGCGCCTGATCGATATAGCGCTCCACGCGAGCCAGCTCGCGACCCAGGTCATCCACGCGCGACAGGTCGTCTTCGCTGCCGTCCAGGTTTTCCAAAATCAGATGAGCCGCCGCCAGGGGCAGCTTGGCCTCGTGGACCCAGCTCTCGATATAGTCGCGGTAGTCATCGGTCTGGCGCCGACCTTCCGCCACCTCGTCGCAAGCGGCTTTGCCCACCCGGCGCAAGACCTCATATTCGAGCTCGCCCTCGGCATAGGTCGGGCATTGCACCATCTCCTGCACCCATGCGGGGCTCCCCAGCTCCTCTGCCGCGCGCTCCAGCTGGCACAGAAAACGACGACGGCGCACGTACTCGATCACGATGCCCAGCATGCCAAAGATAAAGGACACACCGACCGCCACGACCACGATGGATGCCGGGGCGCCGGCGACCGTCAGTACAAAACAGCTCAGCAGCACGCCGCAGGTCCACACGGCAACGGGAAGCAGTGCATCTTTAAAGAACTTGGCAAACGACATAACCGGCCCCTAGACCGAATAGCCTTGGCCGCGATGCGTCGTCAAATACCCCTTGATGCCGATTTTTTCGAGCGTGGTGCGCAGGCGGTTGATATTGACGGTGAGCGTATTGTCGTCCACGAAGGCGTCGGAGTCCCACAGGTCCTGCATGATAGCCGAGCGCGAGACGATCTTGCCCGCGCGGCCCAAGAGCAGCGAGAGGATACGCAGCTCGTTTTTGGTGAGCTCGGTACTGTCGCCGGTTGCCGTATTGGTGACCATGGAGCGGGCGAGGTCGAGCTCCAGCCCCTTGTGGACGAGCGTGCTGCGATCGCCCGCCGCCGCGGTGCGGCGCAGCAACGCATTGATGTGCGCCACGAGCACACGGGCGCTGTAAGGCTTGGGAACAAAGTCGTCCGCGCCAAGCGTCATGGCCATGACCTCGTCGATCTCGGTCGTGCGCGACGTGAGGACGATGATAGGAACCTCGGATTCGCGGCGAACCTCGTGGCAGATATGTTGGCCGTCCTTGACGGGAAGCGTGAGGTCGAGCAACACCAGGTCGGGCGCGGCGGCAAGGATATCGCGCGAGACATGCTCAAACGATTCGCAGGCCTCGATTTCAAACCCGGCGCGGGCAAGGATGTCGACAAGCTCACGACGAATGCGCTCGTCGTCCTCAACGACATAGATCAGCGCCATGTGTCCTCCCATTTCGCGCAACTTGCACCTTCCACACCATTATGCCCACGGCGTCGCAGCGATACGACCCCGTGGGCACCTAATGTGACAAAAGCGTTCGGTAGCCTTGAGAGAAAATGGGGGCCCTCGGTCCTAAACCGATCGGCCCCATCACTTCGACCTTGAGCCTCTACTCGAGCGTACGCATGTACGCAGAGATGGCATCCAGGCCCTTCTGCAGGTCGTCGGTGTTATCGGAGTATGCATAGCCGATACGCATGCTCTTGGGCTCCTCGAAGCAATCGCCCGGGGTGACGAGCGCGCCGGACTTCTTAATCATGTCGGTGCAGAACGTCCTGGAGTCGTTGTCGTAGTCGTAATACACAAGCGCGGTGCTACCCGCCTCGGGCTTGACGAACGACAGGTGCGGCTCGCTCTCGACCCACTTTTCCAGAACAGCAAGGTTCTGAAGGACGATGCGACGGCTGCGCTCAAGGATCACGGAAGCGTTACTCAGAATCAACTCCGCCACCGACTCGCTGAATATGCCTTTCTGGACGAAGCGGTCGCCCTGTTCGCATCGTTTGCAGAGCCCCTCGACCCGCGTACGTTTTTGCAAATCGAACGTCTTTGTTCAAAATCGACCCTCGCCGAATGCCACAACATGCTGGCACCCTATGACGGAGGTCTGCTATTCGTAGCGACAAGCGACTCGGAGCAGACGCTCGATGTGGAGCGAATCGCGCAGGCGCTCACGGAGCTCATCGAGGTTAGCGGTATCGATGGCGGAGCGGAAGGACTCGGCATCAGCGATATTCTGTTTGGAGACGAGGCGGTGGCGCAGGCGATCTCGCAGGCGATTTACGCACAGCGCCTATCTTGTCAACGAGCCGAGGGCCCCGTCCGCTATACGCAGCTCGGCATCCTGAGAACCGTGATGCCTTTTGCGGAAACCCCTGAGATGCGATCGTTCTCGGAGGCGATTCTCTCGCCGATACGCGAGCACGACAGCGAGCATGGCAGCGAACTGGAATCCACACTCGCCGCATTCATCGAGAACGACCGACGTATCGAGCGAACCGCCAGGCAGACGAGCCAGCACCCGAACACGATTCGGTATCGCCTCGATAAGGTGACAGCTCTCACCGGGCTGAGCTACAAATGCGCCCCAGAGATGGAGCAGCTGTCGCTCGCCTACGCCATCGAACGCGCTCGCTCGCTTCAGTAAGCCCACCCCGCCTTGAGGTTAGGAGCGGCGGGCACGGAGCTTTTCGTAGCCTTCGGCAAAGAAGGCAACCGTAGCGGCGTCGGACTCGGCGGCGTCCGTCTCGGCGGCAGGGACCACGCCGTGCTCGTCACTCACCAGGAACAGCGCGCCCTTGAGCTGCGCGGGAATGTCCACGCGCGTGACCGGGATGCCCTTGGTCTGGGCCAGCTGCTCGATAAGCGTCGCCGTGCCACACAGGCACTCGTCCGCCGGTGCCACAAAGACCAGCTCGCCGTTGTTGACGGCGGCGAGCAGCTCGGGCGCCACGCCGGTTTCGTCGGCCTCGGAGCGGGCCTCGGCGGAGCGGGCACGCAGCGCCTTGGCCGAAGTATCGGCCAGCGGCTCGTACTCCCCCACCGTCATGGCGGCATTGCCGTTAACGTCGATCACCAGCATGAGCACGCCGTCGCGCGCGGTGTAATCGCCCTCGGCAAGCGACCACTCAACGTGCTGCTTGGCCCAGCTGAGCATGTTATGGGTGAGCGGCTCGCCCTGCACCAGGCGCTCGGACAGCGCACGAATGTGGCGGTTGAGCATGGGCACCTTTTTGTTGGACATGCGCCAACGGCAGACAAGCGCGGGCTTGTCGAGCGTAAACTTCTCGACCGCCTCCTGATTGGCGCAAAAGTCCTCGTACGCACGCTGGTCCTCGGCATTGCCAAACAGCTCGGCATCATCCACAACGGCCATATCCAACCTTTCTCAAAAACATACACCGCACCGTTATACCCAAAAAAGCCGCCTGCACCAACCGGCACGGGCGGCAATAGATAGCTTTAGTTCGGGGCGAGCCAATACCGCTGGTGGAGCATAAGCCAGCGAGCCGGACCCAAGTGCCTCAGGTCGCCGCGAAAGAGGAGCGACGCGTACTTCTGTACGCGAGCGACGGTTTGAGCGGCGAGATGAGGTGCTTGGGGCCGGCGCAGCGTCGAGCAGTTACGCGGTTTGGTAAAACCGCGTAACGATCATTAGTGGCGGAAGTGGCGGGCGCCCGTGAAGACCATTGCGATGCCATGCTCGTTGCAGGCCTGGATGCTCTCGTCGTCGCGCTTGGAGCCGCCGGGCTGGATGATGCAGGTCACGCCGTGCTCAGCAAGCACGTCGACGTTGTCGCGGAACGGGAAGAACGCGTCGCTTGCGCAGGCAAAGCCGCCCTTCTCCACGCCCTCGCGCTCGCAGAAGTCCTCGGCGCGCTCGCAGGCAAGCAGTGCGGAGTCAACGCGGTTGGGCTGGCCCGGGCCCATGCCAATGCCGGCCTTACCCTTGGAGACCAGGATGGCGTTGGACTTGACGCCCTTGCAGACCTTCCAGGCAAACTCAAGCTCGGCCATCTCGGCATCGGTGGGCTTGCGGTCGGTGGGGAACGTAAAGGTCGCGGGATCCTCGATCACGTGGTCGACCTCCTGCACCAGCATGCCGCCGTCGATGGAGCGCAGCTCCACCTTGGCGCCGTGGTCCACGCCGCCGGTAGCCAGCACGCGCAGGTTGGGGCGCTTGGCCATGCGCTCGAGCGCCTCGGCGGTGTAGCTCGGGGCGATGATGACCTCGACGAACTGCTTGTTCTGATCGGCAAAGTGCTCAACCAGCTCAAAGGGAACCTCGCGGTTGCAGGCGATGATGCCGCCGAAAGCGCTCTTGGGATCGCAGGCAAAGGCGCGGTCGTAGGCAGCCGTGATGTCCTCGGCAACGGCGGAGCCGCAGGGGTTCTGATGCTTGAGGATCACGCAGGCAGGCTCGTCGAACTCGCGAACCAGGTTCCAAGCGGCATCGGCGTCCAAATAGTTGTTGTAGCTGAGCGGCTTGCCCTGAATCTGCTCGGAGCCCACGAGCGGGAACTGCGAGCTCGCGGAGTTCTCGCAGCCATCGGCAAAGCGGTAGACCGTAGCCTTCTGCTGAGGATTCTCGCCATAGCGCAGGTCGTCGACCTTCTCCAGCGAGACCTCGAGTTTGGCAGAGGTGTCCGCCACGTCGCTTGCCTGGGCAGCAAGCCAACGGGAGATAGCCGTGTCGTAGGCGGCGGTGGTCTGGTAGACCTTCACCTGCAGGCGACGACGGGTGGAAAGCGTGGTGCAGCCACCGGTCTCGCGCATCTCGGCCAGGACGGCATCATAGTCGGCCGGGTCGGAGATGACGGTAACGCTCGCGGCGTTCTTGGCGGCAGAGCGAAGCATGGAGGGGCCACCGATATCGATGTGCTCGATGGCATCCGCGAAGGTGACCTCGGGGTTGGCGACGGTCTTCTCGAACTCGTACAGGTTGACGACGACCAGGTCGATCAGCTTAATGCCGTGCTGAGCTGCCTCCTGCATGTGCTGCTCGGAATCGCGGCGAGCCAGCAGTGCACCATGAACCTTGGGGTGCAGCGTCTTGACGCGGCCGTCCATCATCTCGGGATAGCCCGTGAACTCCTCGATGGGGGTTACGGGAACGCCCGCGTCCTCGATGGCACGAGCCGTGCCGCCCGTAGAGATGATCTCGACGCCAAAGTCGTCAACCAGCGTCCGTGCGAAATCGACGACGCCCGTCTTATCGGTAACCGAGATCAACGCGCGTGCGATCTTCACATCAGATCCCATGCAGTCCTCCTGTCTGGTACGCCGCCGTGCTCTGTGAGTCGGTGATACGTCGATCTGCAGCGCTCGCGCAGCGGCATTGAAAATACTGATTCAATGTAGCGCATCGAGCGCATCGATGCACCCCGTAACGGGCGCATGTGCAGAAAAAGCTTGCGAGCGGGGGTTGCAGGAGCGCCACTGGGCACGGTGAGTTGATGGAACACAGGGGCACCATAATTAGATGCCAATGGCGTGGTAGAACTGTGCTCGATATGCATCCGCAATAGAAAGAGGCACTATGGTCTCGCGGGTTCTCTACCGACCGTTTGATACCGAAGACTTCGACGCCATCGCGCTGATCTTGCAGCAGCTTTGGCATAACAATTCGGATAACGAAGAGTACAACCGCCTTGAGGCCGCGTGCGATCTTGCCTATTGCCTTTCTTCCTCGACGTTTTCGCAGGTCGCCGTAATCGACGGCCAGGCGCGCGGCATTGCACTCGCACGTGCGGGGCAAAGCAGCGGCGCCACCGTTAAGGAGCATTGGATGGATACCGAACGCGCATTGCTGTCGCAGATGCGTGAGCTGGAGCCCGATGCCTGTGCCGAGTATCTCTCGTTTGTGCGCGCCACCATTCGGACCAACAACCGTCTGCTCGAGAGCAGCCCGCTGCCGCATGACAACGAGGTCACGTTGCTTGCCGTGGATCGCGATGTCCACGGCCTGGGCGTTGGCTCGGTTCTGCTCGATGCCGCGGTCTCGCACCTGTCCTCGCGCGGAGCGTCGAGAGCGCACCTGTATACCGACTCCAACTGCTCGTGGAAGTTCTACGAGCTGCACGGCTTTAAGCGCACGGCCACGCACCACGCCAGCCGCGAAGAGCGCCGCCACGACATGCCGCGCGAAAGCTTCCTCTACGAACTCGACCTAACAGCCTAAAACCGGCAGTTAGGGACGTCCCCTTTGTGCCGGCACCCCGGGACACTCCTTGGCAGCAACCACACCTAGTCGTTGGGGACGTTCTTAAATGACTAGTCGCCGGGGACAGTCTTGAACAAAAGAGTCGCCGAAACCCTCGCTGGCATCACCCTATAGAGGAGTCTGCAAATAGCGGTGGGCAAAAGTAAAAGATCGGCGCATTTTGGTGCATAAAAAGGGGATGGGCTTTCCCCGACGGCTGCCGAGAAAAGCCCATCCCATAATTTAGGACCGCTAGAACGTTCCGCCGCCGCCTCCGCCGACGCCGCCGCCCCCGCCGCCCGAGAAGCCACCACCGCCGCCGCTCGAGCTATCGGAACTCGAAGCCAGCTCACGGATGCTCTCGTGATACACGCCATCGAACGAATCGAGCGGAGACTGGTTTCCGTAGTGATGGTAGTACCACCAGTAGCAGGGGTAATTGTCGTAGAAGCCGTCGGCCTCGCGCACCTCGGGCGGCACGGCCTCGGCAAGCTGACGCAGAACTTCCTTGGAAACGCCCAGCGCCGCACCCATCACCAGAAGTTTATTCCACAGCACCAGATCGCCGGGGACGGCTTCCTTTAGACGCGTGAAGTCCTCGAGCCAATGCTTGAGCGCCTTGCAGCGAGCCGCCACCTCGGCGCCCTCCGGCGTAAGGCGGCGGAACGTAAGGCCCACGCCAATACCCACCAGCACAATCGGCACCGAGATAACCGCGGCGACAATGTTCACCTGTGCGCCGTCGGTAAAGAAGATGGATCCCACGGGAACAAAGGCGATCAGAGTACCAAGAACCAGGCAAAACACCATTGCGACAATGCCGTCCGAGGCAACGTACTCGCTATCGGCCAGTTTGCCCTTAACGGTGCTCTGATAGTCCTTGAGCTTGTCGCCCACGGGCGTAGCGTGCTGCTTAACATAGTGTTGCAGCTCGTCAAACGTGCGCGAGCGATCGCCGTTCTCGTCGGGCTTAGCACCGGCAAAGAAGACCTTGAGCACCATGCGGTCAATGCCCTTGGCCGACTTCCAGCCCGCATCGCTCACCGTCACACGATACGTCTGCTCCTCTTTTTCGCGACGGAGCAGGCCCTTCTTGCCCTTGGTCGCGATTGCCTCCTCTAACTTGATCACGCGATCGTCGGTGAGCTTCATGAGTGTGGCGATATATGCCTGATCGGGCACCTCGTTCCAGCTCATGAGGGCCGAAAGCACGGCGGGATGGTCGGCCGAGGGCACGTCGCGGAAGTATTCGTCCTGGAACAGCGGTTTGGGCTTGCGCTTGCGCAACTTGAGCACGACGATTGTGCCGGTAAAGGCAACCGCCGCGACAACGCTAACCACGGCAAGTGCATTGGCGATCATGCGGGCGTGAGCGCGGCGGGCGTTGGCCTCCTCGGCCCACGCCTTCTCCTCGCTCAGAATTGTCGACATGCGTTCCTTGCCCGAGGCGGCGAGCTGCGGCACCCAATCGCTGGGGAAGGCGATGCGCGCCTCGGCGAATTCGCCCTGATGCACGCAGGGTATGGTATAGGTGACCATGGGCTCGTCCGCGTCGAGCGACACGTCGCCCGTGAGCGGACCGTGGCCCCATGCACGGAAGTTATCGCCCTTGACGGCCGCCGTTCCGGCAGCGGCATTTGCGAAGTAAACTTCCATCTCGACGTCATCGGAGTCCGCAGACCAGCCGTCATCCACAAACTTCCAGTAGAGCTCGGCGGTATCGGACCAGTTCATAACCGCACCGGTCATGGTGTAGCTCACGTAATAGATCGCGCTGTCGCCGCTCTCGTGGGGGCTGAACACCTTGATCTTTACGCCGCCGTCGGACTGCTCAACCGTATAGACGCCGTTGTCGCCTTTGTTTGCATAGTCAACCCTGCTAAACGCGGCATCATCTTCCTCGACGCTCAGCACATCGACACCCGCCGTACCACCCTGTTGGTTGGTGCCCGTATTGATATCCCAATACACGCCGTTGATGTCGTCGTCGAAATCAAACTGGCGCCCCTCGACAACGGTCAGCGATCCATCGGCCTCAACCGTGGCACCGATATAGGTTTGGGTCATGGAATACCCGTCGGCACGTGCAACGGCGGGCAACAGCAGCAGCACGCACGCGACGAGTGCGCAAATGGAAGCAAATCGCGCAAGCAGGCAGCGCTGCCGACAAGCATTGGCAACGGGGGCGTTCATAGGCACATCCTTTGTCTGTAAAACCAACAGCGCCATTGTCCCACGTTTGCGGGTACACATGACGAACATCTAGGCGACCGGAGCGCCAAACGGGATGAAAGACATGCCTGCCGCCAGCAGCTAGTCATTGGGGACGTTCTTAAATGACTAGTCATGAGGGACGCCCTTGGCATGGCCCGCGCCAGCAATAGATACCACTTCACAGCTCCGTCACAGGTGTAGCAGCTTTGTGTGGGCGCGGCACGCGCTGATTGAGCCGCCAGCCGAGGGGCATAAAGCAGTTGAGCGAAACCGGTTTGCCCCTTTGCCGTTCGCTCGAGGATCATGTCCCCCTTTTCCGCGGAAACCCCGGCAGTTGCGAAGAGCTGCCGGGGTTTCTGTTGTCTAAGGTACTGAGTTGATCGACAGGAATCAAAGCACCGAGCCTGCGGCCCACCATACGCAATGCGGGGCCTCGACAACTTGCGGACCACAGTGACGCCTCCCCATCGCGCCCCGCGCTATACTCGTCCGCATGGATATCAACGCACGCAACATAGCAACGCCCGCCGCGAACGCGCCAACAACGCCGCCCGCCTCCGTTCCCGTACCTGTCGTAGGCCGCTTTGCCCCGTCGCCCTCGGGCCGCATGCACCTGGGCAACGTGTTCAGCTGCCTGTGCTCGTGGCTTTCGGCCCGCAGCCAGGGCGGCAGCATCGTGTTGCGCATCGAGGACCTGGACGATCGCTGCAAGCGCCCGGAACTTGCCGCCCAATTGATTGATGACCTAGCTTGGCTGGGGCTTGAGTGGGACGAAGGCCCCTACTACCAGCACGATCGCCTGGACTTGTACGAGGACGCCCTGCACCAGCTGCAAGACGCCGGCCTCACCTATCCCTGCTTTTGCACGCGCGCCGAGCTCCACACCGCGAGCGCGCCGCATGCCAGCGACGGCACGCCCATCTACCGCGGCGCCTGCCGAGGCCTTTCTGCCGAGGAGGTTGCCCGCCGCAGTGCCCTGCGCGCTCCCGCCACGCGCCTGCGCGTGCCCGCCGTCGACGACCTCGCCGGCGACGTGATCGAATTCGTTGACCGCACGTACGGAGCCCAATGCGAGGCACTCGCCACCGAGTGCGGCGACTTTTTGGTGCGCCGCAGCGACGGCGTTTTTGCCTACCAGCTAGCCGTGGTGGTCGACGACGCTGCCATGGGCGTCACCGAGGTCGTGCGCGGATGTGACCTGCTTGGTTCCACGCCCCGCCAAATCTACCTGCAGCATCTGCTAGGACTTCCCACGCCGCATTACGCGCACATTCCGCTGCTCATGTCGCCGGACGGCCGCCGCCTTTCCAAGCGCGACCGCGATCTGGACCTGGGCGAGCTACGCGCACACTTTGGCACGCCCGAGGCACTGCTGGGATGGCTCGCCGGGCAAACGGGCATCGCGCCGGACACCACGTCGCGCTCTGCCGAGCAGTTGGTCGAGCACTTTAGCTGGAATGTCATCCGCGCGCACCGCGAGAACATCACCGTAACGGCCGAGTAGCCAAATACCTCGCCCCTACGCAACGTCCCAGGGCTGGAGTTCGTCGCCCAAGCGAACGATGCAGTCGTAGAGCACGGTATGGCGCTCGGCAGGGTTGGCATCCCGATGAAAATGCCCGTAGTACCAGCGCTTGTAGGCCAAGCGGTCTTCCAGCTCATCGAAAAATGCTGTAAGTCGGTCGACGTCGGGGCAATTCCAGCCGGGCGCAGGATAGAGCGTGGGCGAAAGCATGCGCGTAGAGCAGGTATGGGTGACCACGTAGTCAACCTTCCAGCCCACGCTGTCGAGCTTTGTCCGCGCCTCCTCAAAGTTGCGCTCGTCCGGCAGCTCCTGTGGCCACCAGCTGGAATAGGGAATGCGGTATTCCTTATCCACGCTCGTGGCGCCGCCCATGGTAAAGATCGTTGAGCCGTCGAGCTCAAAAACCTCGCCGCGCGTCAGGCGCCGTATGGGAGAGGTATCCGACAGGCGTTGCGTTAGCCCACCGTGCCACAGCTCCATGGGACGCTCCGCCCAGTGATCGAAACGCTCGTGATTGCCGTCGACGAACAGCACGGTATAGGGACGCGATTCCAGCCAGGCGATATCGATGCATTCCTCGGCAGAGAAATCCCACGGAAAGCCAAAGTCGCCCGCGACAAGCAGATAGTCATCGCTCGTCAGACTATCCCCAAGATCCCAGTCGCGCAGCTTTTGCATGTCGACGCCGCCGTGAATATCGCCCGTCACATAGACCGTCATCGGATTACCACTTCCCTCTTATAGGCTTCGAGATCGTGCTCGATCTGCTCGTCACCCGTGGCGTTGACCCACCACGGCCATTTAACGCACCGCACTGGCTCGTCTACCTGAGCAAACCACGACCTGAGCTCATCCAGACTTACCGGGGCGTAGCTGTTAGCATCCACGCCCACGTCGTAGCGCAGCAGCCCCTGTCTGAGGTTGAACTTGTTGTACGCGTCGCCGCAGCTGTGGATATGCCCGTGCAGATGCCAGCTGCCGTGCGACATGCCCTGCCAGTCGGCCATGGGATAGTGGCTCAGCACGATTTTTTGGCGGTCGATCTTGAGCACGCAAATGGACGGCTCGACGATAAAAGCATCCGCTACCGCAGACTGCGTCCAGTCTTTGTCGTGGTTGCCGGGCAGCAGATGGACGCGCTTGCAGACAATGCTTTTGCGCAGCTCGTAGGCATCCCGGGCGGTCATCTTAAAGCTAAAGTCACCCAAGATGTAGAGCTCGTCATCCGCAGCGACCTTGCTGTTAATGTTAGCGACCATGGCGTCGTTCATCTGCGCAACAGTCGACCAAGGCCTATCGCTAAGCCGTAGCATGTTCTCATGCCCAAAGTGAGTATCGCTGGTAAACCAGATCACGGGGACCTCCTGTTACTGCGGGGTATCCATCCTTTAGGACTTACCCTTCGTTCTTCCATCCAAACGGGTCGAGCACCCAAAAAATCAGATCGAGCACGCCACCGGTTATCATGGCGCCGGCAAGGGCCATGCAAACGTGCAGAGAGCTGGCACTTCGGAGCACGTCGAACGGCCCCAGAACAGCCAGCAGCGCGACCGCAGCACCGGCCACGCACAGCGCGAGGCACGGCCCTGCGTCCTTGACGCACTTCTTTGCGAGATGCTTGGTGTTGTCACTCATAGATTTCGAGCTCCTTAGAGGGTCGTTGTTCAGGTACATGCCGCCGCGACAGAGCAGGGCGACAGGCTAAGTGTCACATTGCGTGCGGACACGTTTTTAGGCCCGCGCGTCTGCAAGGACCTATATCCTTGCAGAACACCCCCAAAGGAACATCTAAGCCGCTGGCGGGCAACATGTTGGGCAGGGCGTCTTGCCTCGTTTGAGCGCAGTCGCCAATGGCACGCTCGTTTTAATGGCGCTTTGAGGAAGGCTTTTGCATCCCGCAGAACGGTGATAAATCTTGCCGTGCTTGGTGACGATTACCTTCGTTCTTGAGGTATCTACACCGCGGGGCTCGATGGGCGCGGCCACCTCCTGACGAGACGGCCCCGTTTTCTGAGGCTTGCCTCTCGAAAAATCAAACTCGCGGAATCGATTGATATAGCCGTCGAAACACCCATCGAACAGCAATCCCGTTGCCACACCCGCCATGAATCCACTGCGCTCACCATGGCGACGAGCGCCCCACTCGCCGGCTGCTCCGGATGCAGCGCCAAACATGATGCCGCAGGTCACTGGGAGTAACCCCCTCCCAGCCACAGCTCGACGAAACGAAAATCTTAAAGAAAACCCGGCAAGACGGATCAGTTCAACACGAAGGCCGCCATCGATATTTCGTCCGGAACTTTTGAGCAGCGTCAGAATTATCCATCGATACGAGCATCGCCGAACAATGAGCAGATGCGGTTAAAAACTCCTTATCCACAGGAATATCGGCGGCAACGATATGAAGCGTTGATCGGCAGGTTGCCTGGACTTTTCCCGACAGCCTGCCGATCGGTCGCGCCGTTCAGCGCAGTGGCTAAAGATTGTCATCGGACTTTGCGCTGGCTTTGGCCGCCTCTTCGCCCGCAATCAGGTCCCTAACCGTTATATACGCACTGTATGTAGCATCTTTCGGGGCATATCAAGTTGCACTGCGAGTAAGTGTAGCCTTCGAAGCGGGTTTCCATCGCTTCGAAGGCAATCTTGGTTTATTCGATAGTATGTGCCCGTGCGGACATGATAATCGAGGCAGCGAATGCTCTATTCGTCAACGGGGGGAAGGTCCTCGGCTAAAAGTCGAAGCGTTCTCGAGACCTCCGTGATCATGTCGTGGTAGTTCTCAAGGGACTCCTGGTCTTTGGTGGCATACTCCGCTTGCGCGAGGGACCAGATCAGGTAGTCGAGGCACCTCGTCATCCTCGAGCTTCCTCCAGCAATCGCGTTCGCCCTTTGATAGAACGGATGAGACACGTTCACTTCGACGTAGGTCCTCGTTATGCCCGAATCCGAGAATAGCCCGGAACGCCATAGGGCGTCTTCGGGCAGATGGTCGACCGGGCGGATGTTGACCTTCTGTCCAACTTTTGATTCAAGCGGGATTACCTCGATGAAGGAACGCTGCTTGGCACTCGTTACCTTACGTGTCCCGTCTTTCAATTGGGATACTTTGAATAGGCTGCCCTGTTCACTTTGTTCAAGCTTGGAAATTGTTTTGTTCGATCTCGCGTGGCGGGATGGTGCCGCTCTGGTTTCCGCATTCGTGGAGCCGGAGCGATAGCGTTCGCCAGCTTTCGTCCGCAAGCCCGGAAGGATCTGCTCTTTGAGTCTCGATGCGATTCCTTGCTCGAGAGTTACTTTGGACTTTTGAAAGTCGACGTTAAAGAACTCGTCCAAATCTGAGGAGAAGGAGAGTTCGATCCTGCAAAGACGGTAATGAAATTCGGTCTTATAGATACCGCACCAGTCGCCCCAATGTATGAGGCGGTTTTCCCTGTAGATATAGAAGCCCTGCATGTCGTCCGGGTTAACGCCGGGCGGGAATACCACGTTCTGCTTGGCAGATGTCTCGAGCTCATCGCGCGCGGGGATGATGCGGCCAACGAGATGAAATCCTTTTTCAGGGTCGCCGTTGAGCTTGGCTTGGGGGTAAAGAACTTCATCCACTACGGTTTCGGTAAGGCCGAGTTCGAGCGCGAACGGATCGAACGGTTTTAGGCTTGTGCCATTGACGATCACCTCAACGTTGGGGACGTCGTAATACTGATGGTCGATGAATCGTTGGAACACGATGCTGAGGTGGAAGCTGAGCTCCTCGACCTTTCTCTTCAGTGCATTTTGCTGTGCGGTTCCACCAGGGTTCTTGTAGGATCGGCCCATGAGACGGTCGCAGTCCTCCCAAAGGACCGTGGTGCCTGTTCCTTCTCCCGCCGTTGCCTTTAGGTAGCGCATGTCGTTGCGAGTAGGCTCGCTTTCGATGTATTCCCACTTGCCGGTCTTCTCCGCATGGCCGATATCCAGTGTGAGCTTGCTCGCCTTGCCTCCTGGGACGTTTCTTGAGATGAGCGACACCCTCCTGCATTGGGAGGTCGATGCCGTCTTGAGGCCGAGGCCGTATTTACCGAGGCTGTGCTTATCTTCGCGGACGTCCGACCCGTACGTCATGGCGTTGCAGAGCTGGTCGATGCCCATGCCGTGGCCGTTGTCGCTGATAGAGACGATGATGTCTCCTGAGTAGCTTCGGCAAACAGCGGTGATGCGCACCACGGACGCATGCGCCGCGATGGAGTTATCCACGATATCGGCGACAGCGGTTTTGAAGTCGTAACCTGAGTCTCTAAGGCTATTGATCGTTCGGCCTGCGTTGGGTGGAAGGACGTGGTATTTCACTTTCTACTCCCGACTATCTCTTTCAGCTCGTCTGGATTCATGGGTGGTGTTGTGATGTGGACGGCACGATGACAATTTGCGCAAAGCGGAACCAGATCCTTTACCGGGTCGATTTTCGTTTCTTTGCTCAACGTCGATACTGGCGTTCGGTGGTGAACCTCGATAAACCCCTCGGCAAAGGGCCCGTATGCCTTTCCGAAGTCGAAGCCGCATACATAGCATCTATCGCCATGGGCGGCTATACAACGCATGCGATTCTTCCTGCTACGCTCATACCTTACGGATGTTGCTTCGTAAGCTGCCCCCTCGAGTTCCGCCTCTGTATTGAACTCAGGGGCTTCGCTATTTTCCAGGTTCGCGTAGGCATCGGCGAGAATAAGGGAGAAGCCGAGCGAAGCGAATAGCAACGTTGCGATGTTCTCGGAAACGCTCGACTTTCCATCGGTCTGAAGCGTGAGCCTCAACCGCGTGCTCGCTGCGTCTAAGTCTTCATCTGGAATCGCCGCGATCTCGTCAGCGGTTGAGAAGCGCGCGCCGTTAGCTCGAAGCCAGACCGAGATGTCGCACTTTAAAGATGCCAGGAACGCGAATGCTTCTTGAGCCGTCGACGCATGGTGGTTCCTCCATGCGTCGACGATATCGACACCGAAGGAATCAAGTTGAAGCGAGGCTACGAACAGTGTTGGTGACATGACAGAGCAATCAAACGAAAACCCATGGCCTTGTTGGAATATAGCGGGCCTACAGGAGATTCGTGCACCGGAATCTTCGCACTCTATTGGTACGAGAAGCTTTGCCGTCAGCTCTTTCTCGAGGTGAGAGGGATCCAGAGCCATCTACTATTCGCCATCGCCTTCGAAATCTTCGATTGAAACGTCGGGCATCACGCTTCGGGCGAGGTCCCTGAGCAGCCTGGATGTATCGTAGCGCGAATCTTCAAGGTTGATCTGCGCGTCTTGGCTTGTTGCTCCCGTTTCCGCCGCGGCGAGGGCCCAGAAGAGACAATCCAGGCCCTTGACCGCCAGCGGGTTGTCCATATTGTTGCCATAGTAGCGCTTGTAGAACTCGTGTCCGGCGTTTACCAGTACACCACGCTTGCCGCCGATGAACGCCGGTTCCCACAGTATGCCGTCTGCGAGGCTTTCTACCACTTCGAATACCGGTCCAGCGTTTATTGAATCATATGAAGTGACAGTGATTCCGAAGTTGTTGCTGACCTCGACTTTACCTTCCTCGTTTACAGACATGGAGCTTCCTCGGTAATCCGATTCTTGCTTTTCCAGCGCGGGGATGACTTCGGCGTGCATGTCTCCCGAGCTCTCCACGGCGGCTTTTCTCTGCGTGCCGCGGTAGCGCTTGTCGCCTTCCTTCTTGATGGGGTCGGCGAACTGCACCAGCTTGCTTTTCACCAAGCTGTTGAGCACGATTCTGGATTTCTTGATGTCGACCTGGAAGATGTCGTCGAGTTCGGCATTGAACGAAAGCTCGAAGCGACACAGGCTGTTGTGGAAGTCGACACCCTTGATTCCGAACCAGTCGCCCCAGTGGATAAGTCTGTTCTCACGGTATACGTAGAAACCGCTCAGCGACATGTCGGTAAACGACTTGAGACTCTCGATCCTGCCCGGCATCACCCTGTCGTACTCCTTCTCGCTCAGCAGCTCGCGCTTCGCGGGGACGATGTACGCCTTGACCTTGATAGTGCTCGACCCACCCTCGATGATGGAGCCTGAGACGGGTATGTTCTGCTCGCCGTAGCCTACCGAATCGTATTCCTTGCAGAACGGGTCCCATGCCTCGACCGCTTCGCCGTTAAGGTGGATGCTGATGTTTGCGGCGCGATCGTCGTCATGGTTCAGGAACCTCTCGTACACCATGGCGATATGCTGCCGGAGTTCCTTCAGGCTGCGTTCAAACGCCTTGTGGAATGGCTCGGAATCGGGGTTCGTGTAGCGAGCTGAAAGCAGCTTGTCACACTTTTCCCAGACGACTACAGTTCCCGCCGAGTCTTCTATGAGCTCCAGCTCGTCCTGGTCGTCATCCGTGGGCTTCTCGAATTTAAGAACCCAATCGTTCTCCTTGGCGATGCTATCGAGATCCCAGATCGCGCACTCGAAATCTCCACTGGGGTCATCGCGGGATATGACCTTGAGACGACGACAGCACGATGTCGATGCGGTTTTTAGACCCAGGCCGAACTTGCCTAAGCAGTGGATGTCCTCACGTGGCGCGGCGCCGTACTGCATCGCGTTCTTAAGGGCGTCTTTGTCCATGCCCGTTCCGTTGTCGGTAATCGAGACCCTGATCTTGTTATCCGCACCCTGGAAGGCGGTGACCCAGATTTCCGTAGCATTGGCGGCGATGGAGTTGTCGATGATGTCCGCGACGGCGGTGTTGAAAACGTAGCCGGTATCGCGAAGACCCTCTAGGAGGCGTGCGGGATTTGGTCGGACGATATAGCTTTCTTCGTTGCTGCTCATTGCTGGTTCCTTCCTAAACCGGTGAGATGGTCAATGCTTCTGCGATTTCGTTCGCCTTGATGGTTCCGTCGCTGCCGACGACTACCTGTTCGGCGAGATCACGTTTTAGGTAGACCTTCTGCCACATGTATTCCTCAACGGTGTTGGCATAGTAGGGGTAATGCGTAATTACTTTTTTCTTCTGACCTCTCCTGTGCGCACGGGCGTCAGCCTGGTCTATGACTGCCGGGTTCCATTGCGGTGAGAAGTGGAAGACGTGGTTCGCTTCGACGATGTTGAGACCTGCTCCGCCTACCTTGGGATTGACAACCAAAAGGGCCGAGCCTTTGATCGTCGAAAAATCGTCGACGATCCTCTGTCGCTCATCGGGCTTGTCTTCGCCCGTTAGCGTATAGACGCTGGTTTTCTTTCCGTACCTTGATCGCATGGCCTCGATTGCGACGAGCTTGTCCGCGAAAACGATCATCTTCTCGTTAACCGATGTAATCTCGTCGACAACGGTGTCCAGGTATTCGTATTTCAGGTCCGATACGCCTTCGTCCCTCGTTTTTGGCGCAGCAAGAGATGCGATCAGCTTGTTGATCGCTGCTAGCGCGAATCCGGACGTAGTGTATTGCTGCCTGAGTTCTTCGTAGCGCTTGGCCTCTGCCGCTTCAAGCTCTATGGGCATGGGTATCGCGATGAGGTCGGGCAGGTCGTTGGGTACGTCATCTAGTGTTCGTCTCAGTAGCAAAGGGGCGATCATGCTGCCGAGCAGGGACGCCGACTCGTCATCGTCGGAGAACCTTGAATTGAATTCGTTTTGGCTTCCAAGAAGACCCGGGATGCAGAAGTCGATGAGTGACCAGATGTCGGTCATATGGTTCTCGAACGGCGTGCCCGTTACCGCTATGCCAAGCTTGCGAGGGATGAGCTTTATTTGCTTGGACCTTTGCGACGTTGGATTCTTGATCGCCTGTGCTTCGTCCAGAACGACAATGTCCCACTCGATCTGGTCGAGCACGGTTCTGTCGTTCTTCGCCGTGTCGTAGGTTGTAATGGTGACGTTTGTTTTCTTTAGGTTTCTGAAATCGTAGGATCGAGCCTGTCCCGAATGTTTCTGTTTGGTGATTCCGTTCGAGAACTTGTCGATTTCTCGCGACCAGTTCTCCATGAGAGCGGAAGGACAGATGATGAGGATCTTGGCACTGGGGTTCTCGTTGAGCTGGTCGCAGATCACCTTGACGACTTGGATTGTCTTGCCGAGCCCCATGCCGTCGCCCAAGATCATCCCAGGGCATTGCTTTCGCATGAAGTTCAACCATGCGCTTCCGACTGCCTGGTATTCGAAGAGGCTACCCGTGAAGTGACAGACGGTTTCCTCGATGCTGTCGCATAGGCTGAGTGCCTCGGTCGAGACAAGATCTGCCGATACACGGTAGAGACACTCGAAGTAGTCCTTAGTTTCGAGCTCTTTGAGGCAGCTTATGTATTGGGAGATGGTGAGGTCAACCCCGAGTGTGACGCCGAGACTATTCAAGGTGCCTTCGATCTCTTGATATCTGTAATCGAAGGAATGCCATGTGTTCTTGATGAGTGCATGGTCTGATTTGTGCGGTAGCTCTATGGGAAATATCTTGCCCTGCAAGTTCCGGGCGTAGAGGTGGATTACCCCGAAGCTCGCAGAAGCACTTTCCTCAAGCTTTATCAGCGGCGTTAGCGGTCTTTTTGAACAACGAATCTCAATCGAGTTAAGCGGAGGTAGGTTCAACTCCACATTGCCCTGCGCGTTTTCCCAGACAAAGTCTGCGGCAACGCGCTGTGTTGCCGTATCAGACACTTTAAGTAGCAGCTCGTTTTTTGAGCAGAGCCACTCCATGATCTCCCCTCCTTATCCCGCCAGCTGGTAGTACACGTTCTCGTTGTCCATGTACAGTTCCAGCGGCTTGTTGAAGGTGGATTGGATCATGTGGATGCTCTCAACAAAGGGGGCAACGCAGCTGTCTTTCTTGCTGGCAAAGCGACCAATCTCGTCTTTAATCTGGCTGTCCTTGAACTTGTTGATGTCCTTGCTGGCATCCTTGAGCATTTCGTCTACGGGGGAGTCCTGGATTGCGGGAATACTGGCGAGCATGTCGCCGAGGAATCCGGTTACGGCGGCACCTGCACCAAGGACGCCTTGCTCGACCGTGTTGTTCATGCTCTGCTCGAGCTTTTCAGAGCACTCGGTAAAGAGTTTTCGGTATTCGAGCGACTTCTCCTCAAGCTCCTTGCTGCGTTGATTCAGGTAGGCCTGCTCGAAGTTCTTGTTCACAAGTACTTCGAGCAGCGTGCAGAACGCCACCTCGTAGAGCGCGAGTTGGTACTGGACGAGCGCGTCCTTTGCGCTGGTCGCGCGGTCGTGCACGCTGGCGCCGACTTCAATGGGTGCGGAGCTGCTTAGGCACTCCTGCGCCTTCTTGCTCCACAGCTCAATCGCCTGGTTGGCCTCGCGCTCAATGCTGGCGATGGTGTTGAGAGTGGTGCTGCAGAACGTTTGGTTATCGATGTTGTACTTGTAGCGCTGGACGAGGCCGTTGAGCGCGTTGAGATTGCCCTTGAGCTTGGATTTCTCTACGTCGATGATGAAGCCCAAAATCTGCTTTTGGGTCTCCTGGATTTCGTCGAGCTTCTTCTCGAGTCCTGCTATGGCGATTGCAATGCCGAGAGTTACCGGGTCAATGAGGGTGACGGTTGCGGTGGTGGTTGTTTGGACGGCGGAGACGGGGTTGAGCCCGACTTGTCCAAGACCTCCGACTGTCTTCTGGATCGTTGAGGTGAATCCGGCACAATCTTTAAGCGCCATGAGGGAACCTTCATATCCACGCCAATTGATGCTGTAGAGTCCCTCGGGCAGAACTTGCGTTGCGGTAGTGGTAACCGTGCGGAACGTGTCCGAAAGCGAGAGCATGGATCCGCCGAGGGCGGCGAGTGAAGCGAACGGGATAGCGTTCTTCTCGTGCTTGAGTGCCTCGTCATCGGTGACGGGTGCAATCTCAAGCTCGGAGATGAGGTTTGCAAGCTGCGTAGACTCGGACATGGCGTGCTCCTTAGTGAAGCAAAGACGTTGTTCTATGTAGACCTAGGATAGCGCTCTGTGCGGACATGAAAATGGACGTATCGGTCTGTGGCGTTGTCTGCAACGCGGGATGGCGGAAACCAGTCGCGTCGTCCAGATCGAGGTGCCCTGGACGACGCGACTGGTTTCTGATGCTGTTGGCGGCTAGCCGATGTATTTATCGACTAGCTCGGCGAGCTCCTTTTTCGCCCAGAGTTCGACTTCTTTGACATGGACTCGGTAATTTGGCTTACCGTGAGTATTTCGCAGCATGAGCACCGCCCGTTTCGCACTTTCAGTATCGATGCTCACGCCGTTTCAGTATCGGGTGCTTCGCGGTTTCCACATCACCGGGACGCTACTTCCTCGACGCGACGAGCCTGCCGTGCCACTCCGCCGGCGTGTACTGCGTGCACAGCACGGTCGAGTGAGACATGTGCCTGCGCTCGACCAGCTCGAACAGGAACCGGACAGCGACGTCGTCCACGTCCTCGGTCAGCCACTCGCCGATCGGGAGGAGCTCGTACCGAGCTGTATCGTATTTCTGGACACTTGACTTAGAGGAATGGCGTTGAGCGGCGACTATCGTTTCAGCGCCAAAAAGAAAGGAGTGTTCAGCCATGGCAGACAGGCCCCCTTACACAGCGGACAACCGCACCGAGACCGCGGACTTCGCCATCGCGTCGGAGAAGTCCATCGCCCAAGTGGCCGCCGACCTCGGCATCAATGAGAAGGCCTGGGGAGATGGGTGGCGTTCAGGAGGAAGGATCTGGCCAACCTGGCCGCGGCGGCCGCGGCCAAAGCAGAGGGCGACGAGATGAAGGCCGCCCGCAAGCGCATACGCGAGCTCGAGCTGGAGAACGTGATATCGGCGCCGGAGACGGCCGAGGGGCGCGGGTACGTAGCCGAGAACGCCATCTTCCGCAGCGATCGCGCAAGCCGGTACTCCTCGAAGGCGTTCGCCGACTGAGCCGAGGGAAACGGCGTGAGGCTGTCGTGCGGCCGCACCGGCAGCTGCCACGGCAACGCGGTCGCGGAGTCGTTTTTCTCTTCGTTAAAAAATGAGATGTGCTGCCAGCAGAAGTTCGCCACGTGCGCCGACGCGAAGCATGCCGCAATCGACTGCATCGAACGCTACTGCAACCGGTTCAGGCCGCACTCGACCATCGATGGCCAGGTTCCGGCCAAGAAGACGGCGTCGTTCTTCGATCGCGCGGCGAGGGTCGTCGAGTTTGATGTAGGAAGCGTGTAAAACTGGCAGCTTAGTGTCCGAAATATTGAAACAGCTCACTTAGGCAAACTCGCAGAAAAGAACGCCAGCAGCTGTCATAAACCGAATAACGGATGGACACTTTCTAAATTCAATCTAGTTGTTTCCGTCACCTCATTAGAACTAGAGGCAGACAGGGCGAGAAAGAGGAGGGCAAATGCAATTGAACATATCCCCGTTCCCGGTTTATCCAGTTACCAGGATTGCCTATCTATCAGAGTCGGTCGCATCGCAACCGCAGAAGCAGCTATAGAAGAGGAGTTAAACGACGAAGGGCATAGTCATTAATCCTAGCTTCCATGCCTCACGACAATTTTAAAGTCCACTCTGGATTATTTACATTTCGTCAAGTATTCATGCAGCTCAATGCACGTAAGGCCGGACAATCCGCCAAAAGCGCGCACGGATAAATAATGTCGAATTTGATTGCGGGACACATGCCCTTGCCTGAAAGTGACATTCCCAAATGCGTCTTAAGCGACCTGACCGTCCAAGACGCGCGACGCATGAGCCCATTGCACCGACGCGCTCGACGACCTAGGTTTTGCTACATGCACACTTGACCGCTATTGTCTCGTTCGCTGTCAATGCACACGATACAGGGCAGCAACAATGCTCATCCATTAAATGTAACTAGTTCTCGCTCTGTCATACATTTTAATAATACCCTCAATTTCCTATCTCAGGATTGCTTTATAGTGTTTTTGACTAGGCACCGCATGCAAGACCGAATCAACCAAAGCTATAATAAAATATTTAATTCGAAAGAAGACGTCTGCGGGTTTCTAGCTGCTTCAACACCGCATTGTTATCGGGAGTGGTATGGCAACGTATCGAGCCATTGATCTATTTGCTGGCATTGGTGGTATTAGGATGGGATTTGAAGAAGCCTTTGGCTCCGACATCAAAACCATCTTTGCAAGCGAATTGGATGAACCAGCACGTAAAACCTATCGTGCTAATTTCATCGACTCCTTTCAAATCGCAGGCGATATTACGCAAATCGATGCTTCTGATGTCCCCGATTTCGATATTTGCTTGGCAGGCTTTCCCTGCCAAGCTTTCAGTCTGGCAGGGAAACGAAAGGGATTTGCTGACGATTACAAAGGCAGGGCACGTGGAACTTTGTTCTTCGATACACTTCGCATTTGCACTGAGCGTGCAAACAGACCAAGCGTTATCTTCTGCGAAAACGTCAAGGGACTCCCCATCCACGATAAAGGCAGGACATTTGAGACCATTCTTGGTGCGCTAAAAGAAGAGGGATATGTCCCTTTTTATAAGATATTGAACTCTAAGGATTTTGGTGTCCCCCAAAACAGAGAGCGAATTTATATTGTTGCTTTTCGAGACGACGTCGCGCCAGATAGCTTTACTTTTCCATCTGGACTTGAGCACAAAGCCACCCTCAGCGACATTCTCGAAAACGCCCCCATTAGCCCAAAATACTATCTATCTGATGTTTACCTGGAAACACTCAGGAAGCACAGAGCGAGACATGAGGCACTTGGACACGGGTTTGGCTATGAAATTCGCAAGCTAGATGGCATCGCAGGAGCCATCGTTTGCGGAGGCATGGGTCGCGAGCGCAATCTGATTGTCGATCATCGGGAGCATTCTATGATCCCAGTGACCAGGATTAAGGGGTCAATCAATAAAGAAGACGTTAGAAAACTAACCCCTCGAGAATGGGCACGACTCCAAGGCTTTCCCGATTCATATAATTTAGTCCTAAGTGACACTCAGCTATATAAGCAATTTGGCAATTCGGTAACGGTACCCGTCATTGCCGAAATTGCCAAGAGAATTAAGGGGGTCTTAGATGGGGTGCGATAAAAAGCAAGCAGGTGAATGGCAAGCCAATAAAGGCGAATGGAGCGAGCTCTATGCCGCAATGCGCCTTATCGGCGACGGAAAGATCGCCCTTTCGTATGACACTTCAACGCAAGCGACCGATGTATGGATGGAAGTTGTAGGGGTCATTAGGAAAGAAACCAAAGACCGCATCGTCGCGTATAGCATGGATGAAAGCAATACGGATGTAATCATCGACGTTAACGGCTCTCCCGTTGCCAAGATTGCCGCCAGCGATTTTACTGTCGTCGCTGACGATCTTATGGACCAAATTCAGCACGGGAAAAGCACCTTCACAGCATCTGAAGAAGCGGTGACCTTCCTGAAGCTGGCAAAAGTCCTGAAGCTGAAGGCCGGGAGCGGCGATAAAAACGACATTTATCTAACGACGCTTGATTCGCGCACTGGCCTCAAGCGCGACCGCATCGGCTTCTCGATTAAATCGTATTTTGGCAATGACCCCACCCTATTCAACACGGCATCAGCCTCGGGATTGATCTATCAAATTAACGGCATCAATGACGATGACATGAATCGCATCAATTCATTAGTGGACAGCAAAAACCACGCAGCAGTCCAAAGTCGATGCGACGCAATCATTGAAGCGGCAAACTCCGTTGTATTTAAAGACTATGTCATCGCAAAAAAGGCAAAGGTTCGAGCTTTTAGAGACAATCTTGAGCTTCTTAATCCGCTTTTGCCTGAGGCGATCGAATGGATCCTAAGAGATCATTTTTTTCATGGAAACAAGGATGTCGACCTTCCAGCCGCAGTTAAAAGGCTTGCCCAGGCTAATCCACACCAGATTTCCCGCCCCCACTTAAAATACCAGTACATGTTTAAGGCATTTCTATACGCATCTTATTGCAGAATGACGGCCTCAACACTTTGGGACGGCAAGGGCGTTGTCAATGGTGGCTACATCGATGTTTCAAAAACTGGAAAAATAACCTGTCATTACGCTCTTGAATCCGACGAATTCAAAGACTACCTATACAATTTGGCTTATCTTGATTTCCCCAGCACAAACCCAGACCATGGTGACTATGGGTATGTGTATAAAATCAATGATGACTATTTCTTTAACCTGAATTTCCAAATCAGATTACGAAAGATTTAAATATGCCTGTTTACGTGAAGCGACCGTCAACCACAGTCGCTTCACGTTTCTTCAATCAGTAGCAGCCCTGCAATAAGGCATGGCAATTCTAGCGCTTCATACCTTTTGACTGCAATTGGATAATAAAATCATGATGATTTGCTCGACTACGGCTGAGCCATCATCATATGCCTCAGCGCACACAACAGTACCGTTCGATTTCGTTCAAAGCAAAAACGAAACCATGCATATATTCCCAAGGCAATCAGGAATAGCGTCACGAAAACCCTGGCATCGATTGAATTGTTGGCCGCCCATACAGACAGACACCCTCCGACCGTAAGTGAGATAATCATGTTGATCACGCTGGGGGCCCAACTCGTATAATGCACCCCAATCACCGCCTGTTCGACTATTTCGCATTTCTTTTCCAGGCTAATGTCCTCATATTTTCATACTTTTGCAACGTGATTCTGATTCCATGTGATTGGCGCGCCTTGCTTATCCTATTTCTGCCACCGGCTTGCTACCGGCCCACCATCCCTCGCCGCCAGCCACTAACAATGACCCCTCGCTGCACACCCAAAAACTCATCCAACATTAATCTTGGCTCAAGAATCGCTTAATCTATAACCTGCACTATAGAGTTCGACCAAGGGCGGGGCGGCGCCGCGCAACGCAGACCGCCGAACGCAACGCTCGCGCCCGGGCAGATCGCCTGGCGTCGCGCCCATCGAACGAAAGGACAGGTCATGGACGACCTCGAAAAAGTTGAAACCATTCGCACCAAGTGCAACGTGAGCTACACCGATGCCAAGGCCGCGCTCGACGCCGCCGACGGCAACGTTTTGGACGCCATCATTTGGCTCGAATCGCAAGGCAAGACCCAGACCACGTCGGCGCATGCCGCCACCGAGGCCGCGCCAGTCGATGAGCCCTCGGCCGAAATGGTCGCCGCGCAGGCCGCCTACGAAAAGTCGAGCGAAAAGACTGACTTTTCCAAGAAGATGGACAGCGTGTGGGAGTACCTCAAAAAGCTCTTCCGCCTGAGCCTGGACACCAAGTTTATCGCCACGCGCCGCGACGCCATCATCCTCAACATTCCCATTCTGATCCCCATCGTCGCCCTGTTTGCCTGGGGCGCCACGATATGGCTCATGCTGATTGGCCTGTTCTTTGGCATGCGCTACCGCATCGATAGCGACGGCGACGTGCCCGGCAGCATCAACAACCTTATGAATCACGCCGCCAACGCCGCGGACGACATCAAGCAAAACCTGAACGGCGACAAGTAATCGCAGACGGGGACACGCATGGCACGGATCCTGATCGTAGAGGACGAGGAGAAAATCGCCCGCTTTGTGACGCTCGAGCTGGAGCACGAGGGCTACCAGGTGGAGCACGCCGCCGACGGCCGCACCGCCGTGGACTTGGCGCTGGAGCGCGACTACGATCTGATTCTGCTCGATGTGCTGTTGCCGCAGCTCAACGGCATGGAGGTCCTGCGGCGTGTCCGCAAGCACAAGGATGTGCCGGTGATTATGGTCACCGCGCGCGATGCCGTGATGGACAAGGTGGCCGGGCTCGATGCCGGTGCCGACGATTACCTGACCAAGCCGTTTGCGATTGAGGAGCTGTTCGCACGGATTCGCGTGGCGCTGAAGCGCGCGGAGGCCGTGCGGGCGGCTTCGGGCGTTGGCGGCGCCGGCGCTGGGGCGAGCATGGCGGGCGGCGCGGGCGGCGACGCCGCTGCGGTGCCCCCGGTCAGTGAGTCGACCAAGGCTTCCGTCGCGCCCTCCCCCGCCGCGCTCACCGTGGGCTCGGTCGTGCTCGACCCCGACCGCCGCGAAGTCACGGTCGGCGGCTCGCCCATCGCGCTCACGGCCCGCGAGTTCGATGTCCTCGCCCTGCTTATGGCGCATGCCGAGACCGTACTCACACGCGAGCGCATCGCGCACGAGGCGCTGGGCTACGAATACGTGGGCGACACCAACAACGTCGACGTGCACATCGCGCACCTACGCGCCAAGATCGAGGACGCTGGCGGCGCCCGCATCATCCAAACCGTGCGCGGGGTGGGCTATGTCTGTCGCGCGTAACACCGAGACCAAGCGCGTCACCTCCATCGCCCGCGCCATCAACTGGAGCTATATGTGGCGCCGCCTGATGAGCTACGTCTGGCTCGACCTGTTGCTGGTGGTGATTGCGGCGGCGATCCTCGTCTATGGATACAACCAGACGCTGCCCGACGGCACGTTTACCGCAGGATGGATCCCCAGCGCCGCCGTTCACGGCATGTCGCTGAAGCCCGCGCGCGACTGGGACCTGACAACGCTCACCTATACCGTCGAACTTGCTACCACCAAGACTTTCCCTCTCGCGCAGGACCTCGTCGCGCTATGGCCTCTCTACCTTGTCGTTGTGGGTTGGCAGGTCATCAGCGTGCTCAACATGCTCGGCGGCGCAAGGCACGTGCGTCGCACCATGGCACCGCTCAACGACTTGGCCCTGCGCGTGGACGAACTCGGCCGCATGCAACTCTCCGGCGGCAAGATGGAAACACTGGAGCAGGCCATCGAGCGCGCGAGTGTCGACTCGCCAAGCGTCACCACCGGCGACGCCGACCTGGCAAGCATCGAGGTCGCGCTCAACCGGCTGCTGCGCCAGATGCAAGAGGCCAAGCTGCAGCAGATGCGCTTTGTCAACGATGCAAGCCACGAGCTGCGAACGCCCATCGCGGTGATTCAGGGCTACGTAAACATGCTCGACCGCTGGGGCAAAGACGACCCGGACGTGCTGGCGGAATCCATCGCGTCCCTCAAGGCCGAAAGCGAGCATATGCAGGAGCTCGTGGAGCAGCTGCTGTTTTTGGCACGCGGCGATGCCGGGCGCACGGTCCTGCGGCGTGCGCATACCAACCTGGCCGCACTGGTCGGCGAGGTGTGCGAGGAATCGCAGATGATCGACGCCGCGCACACGTATCGGCTGGCTTTTGACGCTGCATTTGCCAACGATCCGCGCTGCGACGCACCTGTCGACGTGGCGCTTGTGAAGCAGGCTCTGCGCGTGATCGTGCAGAACGCCGCCAAGTATTCGAACGCGGGAACGACCGTCACGTTTGCCATAACTCCCGATACGGGCACGGGCGCGATCGACATAAGTGTTGAGGACGAGGGTATCGGTATGAACCAGGAGTCCGCAGCTCACGCGTTTGAACGGTTCTACCGCGCCGACAACGCACGCGATGCCGGCGCGCAGGGCTCGGGCCTGGGGCTTGCCATTGCTAAGTGGATTGTCGATAGCCATGGCGGCGCCATTGGCGTGACCTCGGTCGAGGGCGTCGGTAGCCGCTTTACGATTCGCCTGCCACGGTAGGAAGCCCCCTCGTGAATCGAGGTCTAATACTTTTCCAGAGAAGTGAACGAGCGTATTTGGACCCCTGAAGCATCCACATTTTTCGACGGGAAAGTCGCAGGATTCCAGCATTAAAACCGCAGGAAACGGTACCCTCAAAGTGTCGATGCTTCGGGGGTCCAATTCTGCTCGTTCACTTCTCGGGAAAAGTATTAGACCCCGATTTCATGTCCCCTCAAAAGGTCGACCCCTCGGCATAAAAAAGGATAGGGCCATGCGGCCCTATCCCTTTTTTTCGTTATAGCAGCTTGCGCGCTACTCGCGACACAGGTGCACGGCGAAGCCGGCGAACTCGCGCTTAAAGTACACAAGCTTGGTGCCGCCGTCGGGCAGCAGCACGCGCGACTCCTCGTTGACCTCGAGCCCGTGCTCGGCAAACCACTTCTCGGCAGCATCGATGTCGTTGACGGCAAAGCCTATGTGGCCCTTGGCGCCACGACCGTTCTGCTTCATGATCTCGACCAGCGAGTCGTTAAAGTACGAAATCGGGGTCTCGCTGACGGGCAGGCCCATCATCGTCGAGAACAGCTCCGCGATCTCCAGGGCGTCTGCCGGGTCGGTGGCGTTAATGCCCACATGGGCAACGCGCATGCCAAAGAGCTCGACCGGGTTGGCGTTCTGCTCGTTCATACAGGCAGCGTCTACTGAGCCATGACGTCGAGAACGGCCTTCTCGGCAGCGACGCGGTTCATGCCGGTCATAAAGGGCACGCCGCTCACGTACGGGCAGGTGAGGCCCTCGGGGGCAACGGTGGTAGCGATCAGCAGGTCGGCGCCCTCGTCGCAAACGTCCTTGGCCTCGGAAATGGCGCACTGCACGATCTCATACTTGCCGGCGTAACCGTTGGCGTCGAGCATGGTGGCGACCTTCTGGGCAACGAGCGTGGAAGTAGCAGCGCCAGCACCGCAAGCCAAAACGATCTTCTTCATAGGTAATGTCTCCCTTCATGGTTTACTTTAGGTAAGTGTACCGCAGCGAGCGATGGCGCTCGGCCTCGATGCACTTTTGTGCCAGTTTGCTTGCACGCTGCGTATAATACATCTAGTACGTTTTGTCATACCGCTTGTTTTACGAGCGACCGAGGAGCTCAATATGCCCGATTCCCGCACACTCTGGACCGTCGTCGTTGTCATCTGTATCGTCGTGTCGCTGCTCTTTAGCATCAAAAAACGCACCACGTTTAAACGCCTGCAGCGGCTCATGGCCGCCAAACAGTGGGACGAGTTCGATCGTTTGCTCGACGGCAAACTCACCAGCATGCTGTACCCGCGCTACAACCGCGACTACCTGCGCCTGAACTCCTATCTGCTGCGCGAGGACCACGAGCGCGCCGACGAGATGTTTGACCTGCTGCTGGGGCTCAACCTGCCCAAGATGCAGCGCGTCGATCTGGTGATCAAGGCCTTTAACTACTACGTTGGCCAGGAGGACCGCAAAAAGTCCAAGGAGCTGCTGCACGAGATCAAGGGCTTTGAGGGTGGCCAAGCCGAGGCAGTCGCGCACGAATGCCAGCTGATGTACGACACGATGATCCTCAAGCGCCACAACGACATTCCCGAGCTGGAGCGCATGCTCGAGGATGTCGGCAACGACCCGGTCAAGCGCTGCCGACTGGAGTACCTGCTGGCCCTGCAGTACCAAAACAAGGGCGACGAGGCAAAGTTCCAAGAGTTCCTCGAGAAGTCGGGCCAACACTCGATGGCCGTCAACGCGTAACGGACGGCTTGTGCTAGACTTCTAATCTTACGGGGGCGTGGCGGAATTGGCATACGCAGGAGACTTAAAATCTCTCGCCGCAAGGATTGTGGGTTCGAGTCCCACCGCCCCTACCACGTATTGTTTACGAGCCCGTGTCCCTTTGGAATGCGGGCTCGCTTCTTTTGGACACCGTCAAGCCTCTAAGAAGTTGCGGTGGAATAGTTCCTGTTTTGGCAGTTTATCAGCCCATTTAGGAACTATTTCACCGCAACTTATGAGGGGATGGTTAAAGGACGCTGAGGCTGGGGGTCCAGGCGATGGTGGGGGTCGCGCCGTCGAGAACCTCGTTGATGGTGGCGGCCATTCCGGCGAGCAGGCTGTTCTCGCTTACAGTGAGCGCGTCGTAGCCGCCGGCTCGCATGAGCTCGCGAATCACCACAGCACCAGCCAGGATCACGCCCGCACGCTTGGGTTGCACGCCTGGCAACGCAGCGATGCCCGCGACATCCAGCGAGGACATGCGCCCGATAGCGGCCGAAACCTGGTCCAGCGAAAGCTCGCGCAGGTGCACAAAACTCGAATCATACGGCTCCAGCTCGTGAACGAGCGCAACGAGCGTGGTGACGGTGCCACCCACCGCGACCAGGCGCTCGGCTCGCTCAAAGTCGACAGGCAAGCTCTTAAAGTAGCCTGCAAACTGCTCGTTTGCCCACGCGCCAGCGGCGGCAAGCTCGCTGCCCGTTGGCGGCAGCGCCGAGAAAAACCGCTCCGTCACGCGGCGACAACCGATGTCCAGCGAGCGCGTTCCCTCCAGCGCAAAGACCCCACGCTCCGGCGCATAGACGCCCGTCGCGAGCTCCGTGGATCCGCCACCCGAATCGGCAACAATGATGCGCTCGCCGGCAAAGTCGTGCGCCACGCCAAAAAACGTCAGGCGCGCCTCGACCTCGCCCGGAATCACCTGCGGCTCGAGCCCCAGCTCGCGCAGGCCGTCCAGCAGCAGCGCGGCATTGGACGCATCGCGCGCGGCGCTCGTGCACGTGGTGCAGATGCACGCGGCCCCAAAGGCACGGGCCTCGTCCACAAACATTCGGCACGCAGCGAGCACGCGCCCAACGGCCGCCTCACAAAAGCGCCCCGTTGCGTCCACGCCCTCGCCCAAGTCGGTAATCTCGGTATGCTTGGACGATTCCACGATCGCCCCGTCCTCGACCTGGGCCAGCACCAGTCGCGACGACACCGTTCCCAGGTCAATCGCCGCCACCTTATATCGTTTGCAATTCGTCATTGCGGCCCCCCTCCGGGCGCTACTCGCCATTGGACACGACTGCCTGGCCCTCGACGCCGTTAAATCCAAACAGCATGTCGAGCGTCTGGATGTACCACGGCGCGTCCTTGCCGACCTCTTCGATTTCCTTGGCAACTTCGCTGGCCTTCTTGGCGTTCGACGACTTCTTGCTCGACGAGGTATCGGAATCGTCGTCCAGGCCCTGCACTTCAATCCTCTTCTCGCCGGGCATCACCAGACCCAGGTCCTCGGTCGCCGCGTCCTTAATGCCCTCCTCCGAGAGCAGCTTGTCGACGCTTTTTTGCAGGTCGTCATTATATTGCTCGCGAATCTCGACCTGCTTGGCCAAGATGTCGCTCGAGCGTTTTGCCACATACAGGTCGCGCACGGGGAAGTACAGGCTCACGAGCGCCAGGGCGACGACAATGCCAACAAACAGCCCTCGCTGGGGACCGTGGGTAAAATCATAGATTGCCTTGACCACCGCGTTATCGTTGGCGTAGTGCATAAAGTCCGAGCCCGAAAGACGGCTTGAGGGACGGCGCTGCTTGTCGGACGCCTGGGTCGAAGGGCGCGACGCATGCTTGGAACGCGATGGGCGCACCGGACTGTCCGAGGAACTATTTGGCTGAGCATTGGGATGCGAAGTCGCCGGCGAGCTATACCTGGAGCGATCAGTGCCAGCATAACCAGACCCGCCAAGCTGCACCGAATGCGCACGGCGAGGTGACGGTTCGCGCGAACCGGCGGAATAGTACCTGTTGTCGTAAATCTGATCCATGTGCGCCTTGTGCGGTTGAGGTTTGTTTGCGCTAAGTCCTTTAGTTATAGCACGCGGACGGACCAGCCGGACGAGCCGTAGGACAAATCCATTACTCGAGCGCGCGTGGTCGCCAACGGGCAAGTCGACGGGGCGCCGCCCTTACGCCCCGCCGACCAACACCGTGTCCTACTCCTCTGCCTTTGCGGCATCCCACAGGTCGTTGAGCCCGTGGGTCGAAAGCTCGGCAAGATCAACATGGGCGTCGGCCGCCATCTGCTCCATCGCGGCCCAACGGCGGCGGAACTTTGCCGTGCTGGCACGAAGGGCACTCTCGGCGTCGATGCCCTCCTTGCGCGCAACGTTGACCAGGGCAAAGAGCAGGTCGCCAAACTCCATCTCGCGCTCGGGCGAGCCGGGTTCCTCGGCCTCAAACTCGGCACGTTCCTCGGCGACCTCGTCCCACACATCTTGGACGGTCTCCCACTCAAAGCCCACGGCAGCCGCCTTGCGCGAAACCTTCTGAGCCTGCATCAGCGCCGGCAGATGCGTGGGCACGCCGTCGAGCAGGCCCTCGGGCGCAGCCTCACCCGCCGCCACGGCCTGGTCCTTGGCAGCCTTCTCGGCAAGTTTGACCTCGTCCCAAATCTTGAGCACCTCGTCGGAGTTGTCGGCATCCACATCGCCAAACACGTGCGGATGGCGGCGAATGAGCTTGGCGTCGATATCGCGCGCCACGTCGGCCAGCGTAAACTCGCCGGCGTCCGCCGCGATCTGCGCATGCAGCACGACTTGCATGAGCACATCGCCCAGCTCCTCGCGAAGATGGGCCGCGTCATCCGCCTCGATGCAGTCGAGCGCCTCGTAGGCCTCCTCGATCATGTTCTTGCCAATGCTCTGGTGCGTCTGCTCGCGGTCCCACGGGCAGCCGTCGGGCTGACGCAGGCGCCAGATAGTCTGTACCAGATGTTGTAACTCGGCCGATGCATCGACCAGCGTGGACAGGTCGCGCGAACCTTCGGCATTTTGCTGAGCCATGTGCTCGGCCATGGTTAGTCCTCCTCCATGATCACATGGCGGAACGCGCCGCCCTCGTAGATACCATAGCTGTGCGTGCCGTCCTTGGGGATGCTCACGCTGCCGGGATTGAAGAGCCACAGACCCGGGTGCGCGGTGCTTTCCTCGTTGACCTTGACGTGCGTGTGGCCGTAGACGAGCGCGGAGCCCTCGGGCAGCGCGGGCGCGTGGTCGACGCTGTTGTGCATGCCGGCGCCAAAGACGTGGCCGTGCGTCAGGAACAGTTCGCGGCCGGTCTCGTCGAACAGCGTGGCGTAGTCCGCCATGACGGGAAAGTCGAGAACCATCTGGTCGACCTCGGCGTCGCAGTTGCCGCGCACCGCGATAACGCGGTCGGCCAGGGCGTTGAGCAACGGAATCACGCGCTTGGGAGCGTAGTCGCGCGGCAGGTCGTTGCGCGGACCGTGATAAAGCAGGTCGCCCAGCAGGACGATGCGGTCGGGCTGCTCGGCTTCGATGGCGGCGCAGAGGCGCTCGGTCCAATATGCCGAGCCGTGGATGTCAGAAGCGATGAGGTATTTCATGGAGGTCCTTTCGGGGTGGGGTTGACGTGGCCGGGCGCGGAATGTCGCCACCAGCCGCGTTATTCAAATCGCAGTGCCGCGCTCTGGGCCGCTTGCATCACGCGTTGGAGCGGCACATTGTGCTCACGGGCAAGGCGGGCGCAGTCTTCGTACTCGGGCGCCGCACGCTCACTGCCGTCGGGTAGGGTGGCCACCTTGATGGACACCTCGCCCCACGGCGTCGTTACGCGCTCAAAGTAGCGCGGCAGGCAAACGCGCTCCATAACCTGGCGGCGAATGCCATTGGTCGTGGTTTCCAAAAAGATGATCGTCTGCAGGCGCTCGATATCCTCGTGGGTGCAGATTACCTGCAACTGCCAGCCAGGGCGGCCTTTCTTGCAATAGAGGGGCAGCCAGTGCACCTCGCGCGCGCCGGCCTCGCGCAGGCGGTCGGAGGCGTAGGCGAGCACCTCGGGCGACGCGTCGTCGATGTCGCACTCCAGCTTGACGATGGTTTCGGGCGCATCGGTCTCGCGGGACAGCGGAGATGTAGTTCCACGTTGCATACGGTCCGGCTCCTTTCCGCACGGGCTCGTTTTATTCACCCAAACGCTAGCACATCGCGAGCGGCGCAAGTGTGGCGGCGCGCGATGAGCGCGATTTTCCTTGTCTGCAAGAACCGACACTCCACCGCCTCGGCCAAACATGTACATCAGCCTCCAAACATGTCATTTTTTGTCGGTTTTGGAGGCTGATGTACATGATTCGAAGCAAGGCCGATGTCGCGAGCTCGCCCTTATGCGCCGCCCGTCCTTTCCAGTCGATTTCGACCCCCGGCGCGCACATCGCACTGGGGCCGCGCCGTTACAATGGAGCAGATTCGCTTGACGTAAAGGAGCCGCCATGCCTGCTTGCCCGCTAGTCGATTGCCATACTCACACCTCGTTCTCGGACGGACACGCCTCGTTTGAAGACAACGTCCGCGCCGCTGCTGCGGCCGGTTGCCGCACCATGGTCTCGACCGATCACCTTACCCTGCCTGCCAGCATGGATGCCACCTGCGAGGTGCAGGTTGTCGAGGGCGACCTGCCGGCGCATCGTCTGGCTTTTGAGGATGCCCGCAAGCTTGCCGCGCAGATTGCGCCGGAGCTCGAGCTTGTCTATGGCTTTGAGTGCGATTGGTACGAAGGCTGCGAGCCTTTGGTTGAGCGCTGGTCCCGGGGCGCCGTCGTACGCCTGGGCAGCGTGCATTGGATTGGTAACCCGGGCAATATCATGGCAGGCGCTGCGGGCACGACGGGGACAGAGGGCGTCGCACGCCCCGATACGCCCGACTCACGCTGCGGCTGGATCGACGACGACACCAACCTGCACGTTTGGGAAAACTTAGGTGTGCGCGGCGTGTGGGAGCGCTACGTCGATGAATGGTGCCGCGCCTGCGAAAGCTCGCTCAACTTTGATGTGATGGCTCACCCCGACCTGGTCATGCGCTTTTCGAAGGAAGGCTTTGCGCCCGATTTTGACCCCGCACCGTTTTGGCAGCAGATGGCCGAGTGTGCGCACGATACGGGCCGCCGCGTTGAGGTCTCGACCGCCGCACCGCGCAAGGGGCTCGACGACTACTATCCCGCGACCGGCCTTTTGCGCTGCTTTGCCCATGCTGAGGCGCCCATTACCTTTGGCTCGGATGCGCACCGCGCCTGTGATATTTGCTGGAATATCCGCGAGGCCCAAGCCCATGCCTACGCCTGCGGCTACCGAACCTTCGACATCCCCCACCCCACCGGCGAATGGGAGTCCACACCCCTCGCCTAGCCATCCCTTCATAAGTTGCGGTGAAATAGCTCCTATTTATAGCCCTAAGACCGTCAAACAAGAACTATTCCACCGCAACTTCTATGGTCATCGGGGACGTTCTTTAACGACTAGTGGCGGCGGGCGTTGAGTTCGCCGGCCAGCTCGTCGAGGGTAATGCCGTAGCGCTCAAGCGTCACGAGCAGGTGGTAAACCAGGTCGCCAGCCTCGTAGCGAATGTGATCGTGGTCGTTATCCTTGCAGGCCATGATCACCTCGCTCGCCTCCTCGGCAAGCTTCTTGAGCAGCTCATCCTCCACATCGGTCAGCAGTCGAGCGGTATAGCTTTCCTGCGGCGACGCGTCGCGACGACCGTGAATCACCTCGGCCAGCCCCGTTAGCGTCTCGCCGATATTTCCATCCTGAACATTTGCGGTACGCACACCCATGGTTCAATCCTTTCTGGTTGGCCAAGCGCCTGGTCGAGCGCCCGCCCTACGCGAGTTTCTTAAAGAAGCAGGTACGGTTGCCGGTATGGCAGGCCGGACCCGGCGAGTCAACCTTGACCAGCAGCGTGTCGCTATCAAACCCTCGACCAGGGCACGCAGCTCGCGTGTCGGCGGCGCGGCGATACCGGCGGCCTCCAGCAGCGCGTCCACGCGGTCGAGCACCTCGGCACCACCGTGCAGGCGCGGCAGCTCGCTAATGGCGGCCTTGACGGCATCAGACTCGGTGCTGGCAGCCACGCGGGCATCGAGGCCCACAAAGTCGTTGGCATGCACGCAGCGCAGGGCCTCGGCTGCCAGCTCGCGATCCTCGCACGCCGCGAGCAGCTCCTTAAAAGGACGCACGCTACCTGCGATAATACGAGCATCGGGAAGCGCCAGCTTACGCACGGCCTCGGCCACCAGCGAAACAATCTCTACATCGCCCGCGGTATCGCCCACACCGATAAGCTCAAAGCCCAGCTGCGTAAACTGACGCGAGCCACCGGCATTGCGCTGGCACTCGCGAACCACCGGCGCCTCGTAGCGAAGGCGCAGGGGCAGATCGGCCGCACGCATGCGGGTCGAAACCAGGCGCACGATCGGCAGCGTGTTGTCGGGACGGACCACCAGCAGGCGGCCGTCGTCATCAAAGAGCTTAAACGGCGTGTCCGCAATGCGGCCGCCCTCCTCGAGCGAACCCTTGTCCTCGAGCAGCGGCGTCTCGACCGGAAGGTAATGATGCTCCCTGAAGCAGCCCTTCACCGTATACGCGATCTCCTCGCGTGCCTGAGCCTCCTCGGGCAATATGTCCCGGAATCCCCACGGTGTGGCCGTCATCTGGTGAGCCTCCTCATACTGCGTTTCATATAGAACGAAAGACCGGCATAGCTCCGCCGGTCTTCTGGGTACTTTAGCATACTAGAGTGCTTGCGGGGAGAACCGTCCCCCTCGGCTCACAGCGTATTCATTTGGAAACATAGGGCAAGCGATTAGCAGCGGTCTCTTGTTACAACGCAAAAAGGGCGCCCGTGCAATTGCGGACGCCCTTGTGCAGGGTTGAGATATCAACCAGCCAAGATATCGGACCCGTGACCAGCTCTTAGTAGTCGAACTGGTGGTAGTAGCGGCGGTACTTGAGGTTGTGCTTGGTGACCAGCTCGTAGTTGCGCGAGAGGCGGTCGGTGGTCAGCACGGACAGGATCCACGGCGACACGATGACGCGGAAGTCGTCGTCCAGGCCCGGGATCGCGTACTCGGCGGTGTCGATGATGACGTAGTCCTC